>CACYHU010000008.1 GCA_902774215.1 uncultured Chloroflexota bacterium | reverse complement strand
TCATTTTGTTCTCCATAGGCTTCTTCTCCAATGCCTATGGTAACAATTACTTTTGATTTATCGATACCCTTTCGGTTACATTAATTATGATTCATATCGAAGAACAATTTTCTTTACAAACGACTGATGAAAATATAATATAATAATATATTGTGAATTTCAAACCAATTTAATAATTGCGGCACTTCTATAGAGACATGGCTGATGGATCAGCATTTCCATGGAAAACGGGATAGAAGAAGATGCTCCGGGAAGGAGTCGGAAAAAAGATGGAGAAGAACAATTCGAAGTCAGAAGAGATTTACACACCGGCTGAAGACAGGAAAGTACCGCTGTCTATTGTCCCCCGTTTTTATCACGGACTGCTGGCCGGTTTTGTGTTGTTGATACTGGCTTTCCTGTACTGGTCAATTTTTGGCTATACCTCTCATACAGTGACCGTTTCCGGCATTTACCATCCCCAGCCGGATGCACTGGGAGAAGTGATCGCACTGGTTCCGCTGAGTGTCGGCAAACCTATTGAAAAAGGCATGGAGGCAACTGTGTTCCTGACCGGATATGACTATCAGAAAATCGGTCATATGAAGGCAGTAGTTGCCGATGTTGATGAGTCGGTTACTAACCTTGATGAAATGCGGGCACTGCTTACCGAAGATGTTGTGATTGAGCAGTTCCTAAAAATCGGCCCGAGTGTTGCTGTGGAGATTTCTCTTCAGAAAGATCCGGACACTGTAAGCGGATATTACTGGACAGCATCCGCAGGGCGGAGCCTGAAAGTCTATGACATGACACTGGCTGACATCAATATCACCCAGCAGAAGGTTCATCCCATTTCACTGTGGATCCCCCGGTTAGAGGAAGCACTTGGATTGTAAGAATTACCCGATGAAAAAGCTGTCCCAATTATTCAGGCGTGTCCATACTCCGACGGTTTTCCAATCAGAGCCGGCAGATTGCGGTGCCGCCTGCCTTCGTATGATTCTGCGTTATTACGGATGCCATGTATCTTTGGAAGAGCTGCGTTACGCATGCAGCGTCAGCAGAGACGGATCCAATGCCGCGTGGATCGTTATCGCTGCGCGGGAATACGGATTACAAAGCTCCGGTTACAGGGTAAAGTCAGACAGACTCCCGGAGCTGCCTCTCCCATGCATTCTGCACTGGAATAAAAATCATTTTGTGGTTTTGGATGAGATCCGGAAAAAGGATGTTTGGATCAATGACCCCGCACAGGGTCGGATCAGGATCACACGCGATGAACTGGCTGCCCATTACAGTGGTGTGGCGCTTGTTTTCCGGCCGGGAGATAATTTCCAAAAGGTGCCGGAAAAACATTCGGTTTGGCAGGGAATAAAGGAAAGTCTTTCGGTTTTTCGCGGTGTATGGGGGTATCTGACGATCTGCGGAATCACGATGGTTTTTCCCGGACTGATCCTGCCGCTGCTGACCAAAACTTTCCTGGACCAGGTTGTTATCGGGACCGGCAGAAACTGGCTTGGGATGGTGCTGGCAGGGATCGGGGCGATGATGCTTTGCCAGGCAGGGCTTGGTTACCTGCGGACCGGTGTGCTGTCCCGGTTGAAAATAGCCCAGACACTGGAAAGTGATCACCGGCTCATCGATAAGCTGCTGCACCTTCCTGTCTCCTATTATGAACAGCACTTTGCCGGTGAACTGAACCAGCGGGAAGAGTCCGTTGAGCGGATATACGAGTTCCTTTCCGGCAGTATGGCGGATATCGTACTTAACCTGTTCCAGGCACTGTTCTTTTTCCTGCTGATGTGCCTGTTCAGCCCGCTGCTGAGCGTTATCAGCCTGGCAGGTTCCGCATTAACGATTGGGATCCTGGCATTCGTAAATCATCGGCTGGCAGAGCTTTCTGTCAAACAAACGCTGGACCGCAACCGGCTGATGGGTTTGCTGTGTTCAGGACTTTCCCTGTTCAGTACGCTCAAATCCGGTTCATGCGAAAACGATTATTATACGATGCTGATGGACCAGTACGCAGTCTCAACGGAAAGCGACATGAAACTGACACGGACAAGCCAGATCCTCGGAGCTGTTCCTTCAACGATGTTTCAGATGCTGAATGTGCTGATGCTGATGATCGGCAGCACTATTGTGATCCGTGGCAGTATGACCATCGGTACGCTGACTGCCTTTTGCCAGGTTCTGGTGCTTTTCCTTGCACCTGTGGGACAGATGCTGACGATAGAACGTCAGCTGCAAACGCTGAAGGCAGATCTGGATCTGATGGAAGATGTCTATGAAGCGAAAGACGATCCCGCATTCACAGTGCAGGAAAAGGTCACTGCCGGCGGGCAGCAGCGGGATGAAGAAAAAACGGAAGGAAAACCTGTTCATCCATTGGAAGGAAATATCGAAGCCCGCCATCTTCGTTTCGGCTATTTACGGGATCAGCCGATGATCAAGGACTTTTCTCTCACAATACCATCCGGAAGCAGGATCGGCATTGTCGGCACTTCTGGCTGCGGTAAGAGTACTGCCGGAAAACTTCTGACCGGTCTGCTGACACCATGGAGCGGGGAGGTTCTGATGGATGGTATCCCTCTGTATGAAATTCCCCGGGAAGTTCGTTCCGAGTCTGTTTCCGTTGTGTCACAAAAGGCGGTTTTTTTCTCAGGGTCTGTTCGGGATAATCTTACATTCTGGAATTCTGATGTGAATGAACAGAATATTTTCTGGGCTTTGATCGACGCAGAGGCACTGGGAATGGTTAACGAACTGAACAGAGGACTGGAACACTTTATGAAAGAAGGCGGCCGGAATTTTTCCGGCGGGCAGCTTCAGCAGCTTGCGATTGCCCGGGCATTGATGAATGATCCCGCGATCCTCCTTCTTGACGAAGCGACTTCTTCCATGGACCTTGTTTTGGAGAGGAAGATCCTGAATAATCTGAAACGACGGAGCTGTACCTGTGTGATCATCGCTCATCGTCTTTCCACGGTTCGGGATTGCGATCTGATCCTGGTTATGCGGGACGGATATGTGGAGGAATGCGGAAAACATGAGGAGCTAATGGCAGCGGGCGGCCTTTATTCCCACCTGTATAGCGGAAAGGAAGGCTCCGAATGACAGAAATCGAACTGACCGGAGAAAAAAATTACCGGCTGGAACAGGGAGAGCAGGATTTGATCGTAAAATCCGGCAGTGTACGGATATTTCTGCAGCCTATGGATGGAGACCGTCTGCTGCGCCGGAAGTTTTTGGGTATAGCAGTTCAGGGAGAAGTGATCCCTGCACCTCCTTCAGAAATGACAGATGGCAGAAAATGGGCTCTGCTGTGCCAGCCGATTAATTCCGCTGTTCTGACCCGGGCAGATGCGCTGCCGGCCGATGTGAACATAGATGATTATCTTGAAGATTCTGTTTTTCGTCTCGAGGGAGATTCAGGCCAGCTGGAGATTGCCGTAAAGAAGCGGGATTTTTGGAAAACGGTAATTGACCGTTATGATTTCCGGAATTCGGAACGGGAAAAAGGTATTCAGGAGCGGTTTGAAAAACACAAAATGTTTCGTCTGGATACGGTCCGGAGGATGCAGAACAGTTTCAACAGTCATCTTCACTACGAGATCGCTGCGATGGAGTACACCGATTCTCCGCTCTATGACGCGATGGTTTTTCTCTGCCGCCGCCGCAATACGCCGATCGCGCCGCTTCAGCGGATTCGCAAGGCATGCACCGGAGAACCGGGGATCCGGGAAATTGCCCGGGTTTCCGGATTTGCCTGCCGGAAAATACAGCTGGACTCCAATTGGAAAAAAACGATTTACGAACCGTTTCTGGCGCTGGTCCCCGACGCGGACGGCGGACCGGACAGGCCGGTCGTTTGCTTCCGGAATTTCAGACGATATTATCTGTATGACACTACGGAAAGATCCTATCACCGGCTTACCGATCCCGAAGAAAAACAGTTAACCGGGGAAGCGTGGACGATACTGCGTCCTTTTGACAGGGATCCGGTAAACCTGAAGAGCATTCTGCATTTTTGCGCCGGAGAAGTATCGCTGACAGATATTTTCCTTTTGCTCCTGACCATGTTCATGGTAACTCAAATCGGTTTGCTGCTGAGCAACCTGAACAAGACAATTTATGACCGGGCGATCCCCCACGGTGATCTGGTCCTGTCATGGACGCTGGGCGGTCTGTTCATTGTGGGATTGACGGCAAATCTTCTCTTCAGCATCGGGCAGAACCTGACGCAAAGCCGTATGACAAAGCAGATGACGCATTTGATCCTGACTGCGGTCTACGATCGGGCTTTCCATATGCCTGAGCAGTTCTTCCGGGGGCAGGAGAGTGCCGCGATGGCGTACCGCATTTATTACCTGCCGGAAATGTATGTATCCGTGATCCAAAGCGGAGTCCAGATTTTTCTGCAGATGATCTTTTCCATATTCTACGTTGTGCAGATGTTCAGCTATTCATCCCATCTGGCAGGAATCGGACTGGGGATGACAGTGCTTCAGATCATTCTGACCGCGATCCGGAGCGTTTTAGGGAGAAAGAATTCATCCCGGCGCATCGGCCGGTTGATGCAGACACGATCAATGCTTTACCAGACCTTCAGCAATATCGAAACCGTCCGCGCTGCCGGTGCGGAAGAGCAGCTGCTTTACCGGTACATGGAAAACAAAACGGATATCGGCCGGATCCGCCAGCAGGGCGACCGCATTGAGCAGATCAGCGCAATGGCGCTCACAATGATCAACGGGTTGATGCTGATCCTGCTGTATGGCGTGATGGGCAGTGATATCGGGATCTCTCTTGGATCTTTTATGGCTTTTCTTACTGCCAATACACTGTTTGGGACCGCGATGACGCAGTCAGCCATGTCCGCGATATCACTTGCGCTGATGATGCCGATGCTGAAGGATGCCACCGGAGTTCTTCGTGAAATACCGGAGAAAGCTGGTCAGGGTCAGATCCCCGACCGCCTGACGGGCGATATCGTGCTTTCCAATGTCAGTTACAGTTACGAACAGGATGGAAAGAAGATACTGGATGATCTTTCCCTTCATATCCGTTCCGGAGAGTATATCGGTATCGCGGGAGTTTCCGGGTCCGGTAAATCCACACTGATCCGTCTGCTGCTGGGGTTCAATCAGCCCGATATGGGCCAGATCTACTATGACAGCATTCCCATCAGCCATCTGGACCGGACCGAACTCCGGCGCCGTATCGGCAGTGTGCTTCAGGACAGCGCCCTCATTTCAGGAACGATCCTGCAGAATGTCACCTTATCCCGTCCGGAAGCGACAGAGGAGGAAGTTTGGCAGGTGCTGGATCAGGCAGCCATCAGGCAGGAGGTCGAGACCATGCCGCTCGGGCTGATGACGCATGTTTCCGAGGAAAATCCGGTCATCTCCGGCGGTCAAAAACAGCGTATCCTTTTGGCAAGGGCTTTACTGGGAAATCCTCAGCTGATGATCCTGGATGAAGCCACCAGTGCGCTGGATAATCCGACTCAGGAGAAAGTGGTAAGTATTATGGACTCGCTCTCTGTCACCCGTATCGCGGTGGCTCACCGTCTTTCCACACTCCGCTCCTGTGACCGGATCCTTTTGATGGATCAAGGGAAAATCATTGAAGAGGGAACCTATGATTCCCTGATGGAACGCAAAGGCAAATTCTATGAAATGGTGCATACCCAAAAAAATGACTGAAAGGACTGTATGAGTTTATGAAATGGTCCCGTTACAGCAAACTTTTTCAATCAAAGCGAAACGGCTGGATGTTATTTTCCTCCGCCAGCCGGGCCTTCCTTCTGGTGAAAGATGAGCAGCTGCCCGTGATTCGGGGAATTATGGCCGATCCGGAAGGGTACGACTATTCGGATTGTCCCATGTTGTACATGCAGCTGCGCGCACTGGAGTTCCTGGTGGAAGATGGCAAGGATGACGAACTTTTTAACATCGTCAAGATGAGGCACCTTACCAACCTCTATGCGGACCGGCGGCTGGTTCTGACTTTTGCCCTTACCACCGCCTGCAATTTTGACTGTTCCTACTGCTTTGAAACCAGCCACAAGGGACATGCCATGACACAGGAAACAGAGGACAAAGTGATGGATTTTGTCCGTCGTTTCAATGCTCCCTCGATCGGTATTACCTGGTATGGCGGGGAACCACTGCTGGCCTGGGACCGGATCATCAGCATGGACCGGCGGCTGAAGGACATGGGAAAACGGTATGACGCTGCTTTGATCACCAACGGCTACCTGCTGACAAAAGAACGTGCGGCAAAACTGAACGAACTGAATATCACTTACCTCCAGATCACCCTTGACGGGAAAAAGGAGACACATGATGTCCGGCGTTATCTGACCAGCGGAGGTCCCACCTATGACAGGATCCTCGAAAATATCGATGGCCTGATGGAGACAGATTTTAAAAATATGCTCCATGTGCGAGTGAATGTGGACGGACGCAACAGTGAGGAATTCGCTCATGTATATCAGATGATGCAGACCCGTTATCCTCAGGATTTTGGCCGCCGCATCCGAGTCTATCCGGGCTTTGTCAAAGGTGATACTCATCCTGACCGCGGCTGTTTCTTTGATCCGGTGCAGCAGGGTGAATTCATCACGGAAATGATGGAAAAATACCGGATCGCGCCGCTGAATATCTTCCCGCAGCGTATGTCGCCATCCTGCGTCCTGACAAAACGGAATGCCTTCGTGGTGGGGCCTGACGGCGAGTTATATAAATGCTGGGACGATGTGGGCATCAAAGAGAAAGTTGTGGGCTCTCTGGACCGTTTCGACAACTGGAATATGGGGCTCATCGCCGAAGGTATGACCGGCTGTTCTTTTCTGGATGACCCGGAATGCCGGGAGTGTTTCTTTTTCCCGATCTGCAATGGCGGCTGTCACCGCATTCGTCAGAAGAATCTCCATTCCGCGGAAAAACAAAGCAGCTGCAGTTATTTCAACGGGAACCTGGAAAACCTTCTGGAACTTTTCTATGAGGAGAAGCAGCGGGCAGCAGCACAGCAAAAAAAGGAGCAGCCGGAAGAAAACAGCCTTAATTGAACTGTCAATTATCGAAATCAGGTAGTATACTTATATATTATTTTACCGTTTATAACAGCATGTTTACCCTTCGTTCGCTGAAAAGAAACGGCAGCGCATGGAGGTTTTTGTAAAATGGAGTTGATCACATGGAATGGACTCAGGAAAAACTTGAAAACCTGTATCAGGAAGTAAACCAAAAAGCTAAAGAGGACCCGGAATACCTGAAAAAGCTGCGGGAAGATCCGCGTGCCGCGATGGAAGAGGTCGCAGGCTGTGCGCTGCCCAAAGATCTTCAGCTGAACTTTGTTGACGGGGAACCGAATCACGCCAATACCTACGTTCTGCCGAACTTTACTGGTGATGAGATCGAGCTGAATGAGCTCAAAGATGTTTCCGGAGGGATCAGTTTCTTTATCGGGGCTTCCGTCTGCGCAGTTGCATTCAGTATCCTTGGCTGTCCGGCGGATGGCTGTCTGATAGCCGGCTGTCCCGCGGATGCCTGTCTTACACAGGGATGCGGCGTTGCAGGCTGCGGCGGAGACGCCTGTTATAATGCTGCCGCCGGGGCAAGTGCTGCCGGAGGTGCGGCATGCGTAAATTATGCCGCCGGGGCGAGTGCGTCCGGAGGGTCCGCGTGTGTAAATAATGCCGCGGGAGCCAGTGCATCCGGGGCCTCGACCTGCTCGAATGATGCCTGCGGTTATTACTGATAATGAATGGATGCTCTTCGCTTTGCACGGTTTAAGCGTTTGATGGAAAAATGGCAGATCGACCCGGTCTTCCGCTCCAAGGCGGAAAGCGGGTCATTTGCCGTTTTTCCCTCTGAAGAAACCGGTCTCATGCCGGAGGCAATTCATGCCATTCATAACGGAAATGCTCTGAGATTTCCTTCAAATCCCTATGCACGGGAATTTTGCGAACGTTTTTTCCGCTGTTCCCGATATTTAAGCGAATTGTTCCAGCCGGATTCATTTCACGATCCGGAGGTTTACGGCTATCTGCAGCGTATCCGAAACCGCTGCAGAATGGAATCTGCTCTGGTTCGTTTCCATCCGAATATTTATTATTACCCCATAGCTTTTGAACTCAGCCGCGGCTGCAGGATCGGCTGCGATTTCTGCGGCCTGATGGCGGAACGCTGGACTGCTAACGCACCCTATGACCGGGACCTGTGGAGGGGCATCATTCAGGAATCTTTTGATTTTCTGGGCCCGATCACAGGTGAATGTCCGTGCTACTTTGCCACCGAACCGCTGGACAATCCGGATTATGAGCGTTTTCTTGACGATGTTGAGTCGATAACAGGGCATATCCCTCAGACGACGACAGCCGCTGCGGACCGGGAGCCGGAACGGATCCGTGGTTTGATTCAGCGCCTGGGTGAGGACCGTCTCCGGGATCAGAGCCGTCTGCGTCTGAGTATCCGCTCTGTCCGCCAGTTTGAACGGATCGCGGAGCTATTTTCTCCGGAAGAGCTGGCGTATGTGGAGCTTCTGCCCAACAACCGCGGATCTGTATACAGGATATCGGATTCCGGGAGAAACCGGTCAAACCATGACCGTGAAAAATACCGTTACAGCATCAGCTGTCTGGCGGGCGTCCGGGTAAATCTGACCGACCGTTCAATGACCTTCCTGGAACCAGTGCTCCCGGACGAGACCCGGCCGTGCGGGTACCGCGTATTGGAAACGCTGTCTTTTGACAATTCGGGGGATTACCGGGAAAAGCTGGTAGGTCTTTTCCGGCGTCACGCACCTGCCGGTCTGCCGAAGGATAAATCGATTCGGATCCATCCCGAAGTGAAAATCAGGAAGGAAGCGGATCAGATCCTTCTGGTGGGTGACGGTGTGGCGTTCCGGATCCCTGATAACCGCTGGAATGAAGCGATTCTGAAGGGCTTGGCGGATGGGGCAGCTTTGCGGAAATCTTTCAGTCATTGGGTCTTTCGGAAAATTTTGAACCGGATGTTTATGAGATGCTGGATAAGATGTTCCGGAGCGGATATCTTGTTTAGTGGCCGGTGGCCGGTAGTTAGTGGTCAGTGATCGGTGGTCGGTGGTCAGTGGGCAAATTGAAGCGGAGCGGAATTCCGCATCCTGAAGAATGGGCGCCGTGACCCCGGTTGACGGTTCCGCCTGCCGAACAGCGGCAGTGACGATGGACAACCGTCCGTGCACGCTTAACCGTCCCCCTGAAGGATCTTCCTCATCTGGGCAGCCTGGTCGGGGTAGATGGCGGCAAAGTCCGGGTCGCTGGCAAGGTAAATGATCTCTTCTTCGGTGAAGGTGATGGCTCCCTCTTCATTCGGACTGCTCCGATCGAAGGCATGCCGCAGGATCTCCAGATAGAAGGGTATATTCGGGTCCGCAGTCAAACGGTCCGGCGGATCAATCGGCGGGTCGTATGTGTGTATCTGTTCTTCCGGAACAGGATCAGGTATAGGAACCGGATCCGAAATTTCGGTTGATTGATCTGTTGCGTGTATATATTCTTCCTGGTGGAAATCAGGCTTCGGGTTTTCGGGCGGCTGCTCCTGACCGGAGACGGCATCCCTCCGCGCGCGGGGGCGAAGCTCCCGCTCCGCATCTGAATCAGGCGAAGCCTGTACCTCTCGGAGCGGGTTTCGGACTGCCAACGGGGGAGGATTGTCCGCGCGAAGGTTCGGCATTATTTCCGGAGATCGATCTTCTTCCGGTAATTCACTTTCAGGACTGGTGTTATCTGGTGGACTGATCTCCGCTTGTTCTTTCCCTGCGGGAGCGGTGTTATCGGAGAAGCTGATTTCCGGTTTTTCTTCCCCTGCAGGAGTGGTGTCATCGGGGAAGCTGATTTCCGTTTGTGATTCCTCTTTGGGAGCGGTGGTATCGGTGAGACTGAGCTCCGCTTGTGATTCCTCTGCAGGGGTGGTATTGGCGGGACGTACACAGCTGACCCGCTCGCGGGTCAGGCTGCATACGTCCCGGTGACCCGCTTGCGGGTCACCGCATACTTCGTTCGCTTCTTCCTTGCTTGATTTTTCAGAACTGATGGATTTTGAATTCCGAATTATGTTTTTGCTATCCATAACAGAAGCGATCTTTTCTGTTTTCGCTTTCCGGGCTTCGGAGTTTTCATAATCTAATTTCGCATTCCGAATTCCGCATTGTTTGCTCTCATCGAGAGCGGAAAGGGCGCGGGGTGCGGAAAAAGCGCCGGGTTCGAAGATTGCGGCAATATCGGGCAGCGGACGGCCGGAAACAGCGGGAAACATCGGGTTCCCCTGATCGTTGTCGCTAAAAGGATCGGAAAGCTTAGGTTTCCCCTGATCGCTTGCGCAGCCCGGGTTCCCGAGTGCTTCCGAATTCAATCCGGCCACTGATCTCTGACCACTGACCACTTTCAAAGGTTTTTCCAATTTATCCTTTGTCTTATAAAGCCTGAACAGCATATTTGTCCAGCTGAGCTGATTGATGAGCAGACGTTCGCTGATCTCCGGATGGGATTGTGCTGTCTGGATGACTCCAAGATAGCTCTTACGGAAATGGTAGGAAGAAACGCTGATGAGGTCCCCGATCTGCATCGGAGCCTGAGCGAGATCCTCGCCCCGGTTGTGCAGGGCGACCAGTCCGCGGCCCATGGTCATGACGCCTTTCATCACCAGTCTGGATAGCTCTATAAATTTTTTGGAGAAATAGTTGGCCTTTTTGGCCTGGTCGATCCAGGTGACCAGGGAGTTATAGGCGAAGCCCATGATCTGGCGCGGGTCGACATCCTGTGAGACGAAGGGATCGACGATATCGGTCGGCAGCGGAGCCCTGGCGAGGATCTCGCGTTCATGAGGCATTACCGCGCCGTTGTAAAGAGAATTCAGCGCGTTCTGGTACATCATGCTTTTTATCGCGGATCTGGTTGACATCGATAGCTCCTCTTCTTTAGGGTGTAGGTGGCAGGTGTTGGGTATCAGGTTTCAGGTGTCAGGTGTTAGTGGAACAGGAAGCGGCTTCGCCGCATTCTATTTATACTAACTGCTGCTTGCTGGCGACTGTTTGCTAATACTGCCGGCTGTCTGCTGCCTGCTGATTCCGGCTGCTTGTCGCTGCATCCTATAACCTATAACCTTACTACATCCTACCTCCTGCTTTCTGCTGACTTAAAAACAGTCTACACCTTAATTCACAAAAAGAAAACCGCCAAAATTGGCGGTTGACAGATATTCAAAAATGTGGTATTAGTGGGTTTTTCCCAAAGGACACAAACGGAAATCCACGCAAATTGGAATGTTGTTTAGCTGTCCTCCACATTTCGGACAGCTATGAACTTCCTCGCTGATGATATAAATCAGGCCGTCTTCTCTGCTGTTTTTTCGAAAATGGTTAATGATTATCATTGAAAAGCGCGCATGTACACAGCTTGGTTTGCCAGGCCATTTTCGCTGTCAGGGACGCTTAAGGCTGTTTCTCCTTCATTTCTTTAGTTTAAATGAATACAACCGATTTCTCGGTTGCTCATCTCGTCAATTCTTCGACACTTTTTCCCGGCATTTTATCGCCATTTCGCCGGCTCAGAAACAGCGATGTATACGAAGGTGAAATGAAAGATGGCAAACGCAATGGCCAGAGCACAATGAACTTTGGAAAAAATGACAGTGCCGTCAGGAAAGAATGCAAAGGCCAATGGAAAGACGATGAACTATACGGACAGGGCAAAATGATCTGGGCGAATGGGGATGTTTATGAAGGTGAATGGAAAAAAAGAAAGCCTGACGGGCAGGGTAAAATGACCTTCAATACCAGTGACGTATTAGAAGGCAAATGGAGCTGCGGCAATTTTGAACAGATGAAAAAATTCAATGGAACCGGATTTGTGCCCATAGATGAATTATAAGATGATGAATGCAATGGCCGGGAAAAAAGAACAAATAGGAAATTGTAGCCGGAAGCGAAATCACCGCCTTCGGCAAGATATTGCCGGATCAAAGACGAATCCGGTATTTCCGATTCAATATCATTTGCCGCTTCGCCGGAAAGCGCCGGTATCAGCGTCAGAATAAATCACGGCTTTGGAGAAATACAGTTTATGTTAACTCTCTACTTTACAAAAACGCTTCCATTTTTATAATTTTCGCAATTCTCGCTGCTGCAGCCGCCGGAGGCGAGGAAATCGAGCTGATCATCGGTGAGTTCAACGTTCTCCTTATTAGCGAGCTTCATGACCTCATCCATGTTTTTGCAGTTTTTAAACTGTTCCTTCTGTTCATCGCTCAGCTGGGTGAAGATCCTTTCCAGTGATTCTTTTCTTTCCATAATATCACGTCTCCTTTCAGATGATAATTATACCGAAGTTCACCGGTTCCATGTATGCCCTGCGGATTCAGGTAAGCTTTTAAACCGCAGGCCCAGTTGACTCAGCCCGCTCAGGAAATCCGGAAACGGGTCCATGGGTATTTCTTCCAACAGGCTGGATCAGATGCTGGTTAAGCTCGGTGAAAATCATGGTCAAACCTTTGATACAGCGTCTCACGAATTTCAGTCCGATCCAGAATTACTGATACCTTTCTTGGTTAAGTCAGCGTTGAATCAGCGTAAGTCATCGAAAAGTCAGTGTAAGTAGGTGTTGAAATCGATCGGGGGGGGCATTATCTGTACGGGAGCGGGGACGGCAGCACGGGTGCCGGGCTTTTGTGCGGGGGTAGCTGCGGAAAATGCCCGGCACCGTGTGCTTTAGATCTTCGTCTGCGGTCCGTTATCTACCAGTTTTCGTAGCGCTGATGGCGGTCGAGGCTGCTGATTCGGTTCATCTCCTCATCTGATAATTCAAAGTCAAAGATATCATAATTTTCGGCGATATGGTCCGGGTCGGATGATCCGGGAATGGCGATGAAACCGGCCTGCAGCTGCCAGCGCAGGATGATCTGTGCCGGGGTTTTGCCATGAGCCGCGGCTATTCCGCTGATGACGGGATCGGAGAAATGCTCCCGCGTGTGACCTCTTCCGCCGAAAGGATACCAGGATTCGATCACGATGCCGTACTGACTTACATAATTCCTGAGTTCCGTGTTCTGATAATACAGATGATTTTCATTCTGGATCACTGCCGGCATGATGTGTGCATAGGACAAAACCTCATCGACCGCTTCCCGCGTGTAATAGTTGGAAATACCGAGGGAGCGGATCTTTCCCGCAGCGGCCGCATCTTCCATCGCACGATAGACCGCTTCATCGTTCCAGCCCGGTTGATGGATCAGCATCAGGTCGATATAATCAACATTGAGATCCGAAAGTGAATCATTGATCCCCTGCGCCGCGCGGTCATAATCTCCCGGCATGATCTTGCTGGTGATAAAGACTTCCTCCCGTGTCACGATCCCTTCGTCTATGGCCCGCTGCAGTCCGCGTCCCACTCCAGCTTCACAGCGATAATACCGGGCTGTGTCGATCAGACGCATCCCGGTTTTCAGCGCATGATAGACACTGTTTTCTGCCTGTTCATTGGTGAGCGTCCAGGTACCCAGCCCGATGAGGGGCATCTCATAACCGCTGTTGAGCAGAACGGTTCCTGTGTTGAGGTCAAAGGCAGCGTTTTGGTTTGTAACCGGCGGCGTCAGGGAGAAACGTGCTGAAATGTTTTCCCCGCCTGCACGGATGATCGTCCTTAATTCTTCCGGAGATACGTTCCGGACCTTTCCCAGACGGGTGAAATTCCACTGATTAACATCATAATAGATCGTGATCTCAGTCCCGAGGTAAAGGATCACATCGCCCGGTTCCGTGGTGACCGGTTCGTCATTGCGGGGCAGTGCGGTGCCGATGGAGCCGACCTTTTCAAAATTGCCGTAATCGTGCATCGCGACCGTCACATCACCTAAGCGGAGCAGATCCATAAAGGCTGATGCCGATGAATTCACGACCGGTTTGATGGTGAGAACGTCTTCGTTGATATACGCGTAAATCATGTTTTGTTCCTCAGCAAAAGCAGGCCATGTTCCGCAGAACATGAGGATCAGTACGAATATAAGGCTGATGAAAGTCTTCCGTTTCACAGGGAGCTCCTTTTCTATAGATATTTGTTGAAAAATGCATCCAGTTTATCGAAGGGGATGGCATCTTTTCCGCCGCCGTCATACAGATCGGTGTGGGTGGCACCCGGAATGATCATCAGTTCCTTGTTTTCAATATATTTGCTGCCATTTATCATGTTCGCATAGGCGTCTTTGCCGAAATAAAGTGAATGCGCTTTTTCACCATGGACGATCAGCACCGCGTTTCTTATCTCATTCGAATACATCAGGATCGGCTGGTTGATGAAGGACTCGCAGCCAGTCACGTTCCAGCCGCTGTTGGAATTCAGGGAGCGGGGATGATAGCCCCGCGGGGTCTTGTAATAATCGTAATAATCCTTCACAAAGAAAGGCGCGTCTACCGGCAGGGGATCGACTACACCGCCGCCGGGTTTATACTCACCGTTTTTCAGGTCTTCAAGCCGCTGGGCACACATGGCTGCTTTCTTAGTATAGCGTGCTTCTTCACTGTCTTCAGAATCGAAATATCCTTTTGCATTGACGCGGGTCATATCGTACATGGTCATCACAGCTGTTGCTTTGACGCGTGTATCCAGGGCGGCGGCATTCAATGCCAGCCCGCCCCAGCCGCAGATGCCGATAATACCGATGCGGTCAGGATCTGCGTTGTCATGAAGTGAAAGGAAATCTACCGCTGCCATGAAATCCTCGGTATTGATATCGGGAGATGCCATGTAGCGGGGAAAACCGCCGCTTTCTCCGGTGAATGACGGATCGAATGCGATCGTGAGGAAACCACGTTCCGCCATCGTCTGGGCATACAGACCGGAGCACTGCTCCTTAACTGCGCCGAACGGGCCGGAAACAGCGATGGCCGGGAGCTTCCCTTTTGCTGCCTTCGGAATATACATGTCGGCTGCCAGCGTGATCCCGTAGCGGTTCACAAATGTCACCTTGCTGTGATCCACATTTTCATTTTTTTCGAAGGTTTTGTCCCATTCTCCGGTAAGAATAAGTTCTTCAGTCTTTATCATATCGAAATTCCTCATATTTTCTATTATTAGAGCTCACCTTGCATTCCGGAGGGTATGCTTCGCACGGCGCGGAATCAAAAGTTCGTGTGTTTGCGAAAGCCGAAGCCTGCGCCTGGTTTCCGGGGGCTTGCGGCCCCCATACCCCCACTGTGTTTCAGGGCTCTTTTTCTGATTCACCCGCAAAAAGCGGTGGTTACCTTTGATTTTATTGTGTACGATAGTACAATATGCATTGTAATACTTAAAGTTAGCTTTAAGTCAAGCATTATTTATTACAAATATGAGGGATAATTTTATGTATACAATTGGTCAGGTTTCCGAAATGTTCAGCATTCCTGCTTCCACGCTGCGTTATTATGACAAGGAAGGCCTGTTTCCCGGCATAGAGCGGAAATCCGGGATCCGGAAATTCAGCAACAGGGAAATTGAAGCATTGCGGGTAATTGAGTGTCTGAAGAATTCCGGCCTTGAAATTCGTGAGATCAAACAATTTATGGAATGGTCTACCGAAGGAAGCGCCACCTATCAGCAGCGCAAAGAGTTGTTTGAAACGCGGCTGAAAAAAGTTGCGGAGGAGATGGACAATCTTCAAAAAACAATGGATATGCTGAAATACAAATGCTGGTATTATGAAACAGCCATTCAGGACGGAAATGAAGAACGGATCCTGTCAATGCTTCCCGACAAACTTCCTCCCGAGATTCAAAAATTATATGACAGTGCACATGATTGATTTCTAAACAATTTGAACTGCCATAAGCAGCCTCCTGTTTGCATGCGGAAATTTCGGTGAGTTGAAATACTTTTCATTTTCCTTTAAATCCACATCTCCGCAAATGGAGGCTGCATTATATTATCCGGAGTATGTTATCCTTCTTCTACAGAACAGATACGGGATCGCTATGGTTCCTGCAGATCATCAAAAAAGCTCAGCTCATCAATACCGGCAATCAGCTTCTCCAAATACGCGTCGTCAATGATGGGCCACTTGTAATTCAGATGGTAAAGGGCATTGGTGGTAAAGCGGTTATTGCTGATTACGGCCGCAAGCTTTTCATTTCCCCCGGTTTCATATGCCAGCAGCGACATGACTGTCTCACTTTCGGCCTCGTCTTTCGCAGCCGCCTGCATGATCCGGTCAAACTCCGCCCGGGGCACGATCTGTATGGCGAAGCGGTACCGCTTCATGGCAAACACAACGTCCGCCATGGATACAAAATGGCTGTTGTTAATATGAAAGACGCTGAATTTCCTGTCAACCCCCGCGAGTTTCAGGACCGCATTGGCTGTCGCGTCGATAGGGGAAAACTCAATGAGCTGCTCCAGGGCTGTGATCGGGCAGGCGCCAAGCTGCCTGAATGCCCGGAGAGACCGTATGAAGGCATTGGTTCTGAGGTTGATCTGGAACTCACCGTCCGTGTAACGCCCCATCAGGTTGCCGGCACGGAGAATCACCGCGTTCAGGTTTTTCTCCACCCTGGCAGCAAGGATAGCCCGCTCAGCCAGGAATTTGGTGCGGATATAATCGTTGTCCAGATGCTGACCAATGTAAAGCATGTTTTCATAAATCATGCCGGCCCGGCTCTCCGGCATACTGCCGCCGACGGACAGCGTGGAGATGTGGACGAGCTTCATGTTGTTTTTCAGGCATACCTCAATCAGATTTTCCACACCGTGGTAATTGACCCGATCCAGCAGATCATCCTTTACAAAATGCTTCACACAGGCGGCACAGTTTATGATCATATCCGCCTTCACGTCATTGAACGCAAGCAGAGATTCTCTGTCGGTAATATCTCCGTAAACACAGAAGATACGGGTGCCGAACAGATCTGAAAAGGGTTTTCCGAAATAATACATGAGGAGATTCTTCAGCCGGTTTTCTCCGCTGCCAGTCTGTTCGCCCCGCAGCAGGCAGTAGATTTTTCCCTCTGTTTTTTCAAGAAGCGCCGCAAGAACGTGAATGCCCAGAAAACCGGTTGCCCCGGTGAGTATTACATTTCCCGCGGGTTCCGAAACGATCTCGTCCACGTGTTCCATGGAATTATATGCAAGGAGCCTGTCAATGCTGCCGTAGTCATAATCAGCCGTCTGTTTTGTCTTTTCAGATCTGCTCTGCCCGGCAATAATGCGGGCAAGCTTCCTTGGCGTCGGGTTGTCAAAGACATCCTTGTATACGATCCGATAGCCCCTGCTGATGGCAAAAGTGAGCACGTTCGCAGCGGTTATGGAGGTGCCTCCGAGGTCAAAGAAGCTGTCATTCACCCCCACATGATCCATTCCCAGAATCTTTGCAAACTCCCCGCTGATCTCTTTCTCAAGCGGGGTGGCAGGTTCTTCGTAACCTTTATGCTCATCCTGCCTTACCGGGAGCGGAAGCAGCTTTTTGTTCACCTTCTGGTTCCGGGTCAGCGGGATCTCATCCAACTGCATGAATACGGCAGGAACCATATATGAAGGTTTTTTGCTCTTGATATAGTCCGAAAGCGCTGAAAAATCCACCGGTTCATCCGCTGTTACATAGGCCGCGATATACTTGCCGTTTCCGGACGGGTCATCAAAGGCCTGGACAGTGGCATCCCTGATCCCGCTGTAATTCCTGATGACGCCTTCCACTTCGCTGAGTTCGATCCGGAAGCCGCGAATCTTCACCTGTCCGTCTTTTCTGCCGATGAAGTCGATCTTTCCGTCCGGCAATCTGCGCACAATATCGCCGGTACGGTATACACGGTCAAAGCCTGGTACATCGCAGAAGGGATTCCGCAGAAACGCTTTTTCTGTCTGTTCGGGTTTATTCAGATATCCCCTGCTTACACCGAAGCCTGCGATCCAAAGTTCACCGACAGCGCCCGCCGGAAGCTCGGAACCGTCTTTACCTGTAACATAGATTTTGTAATTGTCCGGCGGCCATCCGATCGGTACACGGTAGGTTTTTTCTTTCACCGGAAAGATCGCAGATGCCATAGTGCATTCGGTAGGGCCGTAGCCATTGTAGAACCTGAAATTCCCCTCCGGTTTAAAAGGAACCAGTTTTTCGCCGCCGCCCATAATATGCTTCACTTTGGTCCCCGGCATGTTTATCGCAAACATACGGGCCATCTGGGTCGTCATGCTGACATGGGTCACCCGGTTCTTTTCAAAATAATCATTCAGCGCCGGAAGGTTCAGCCGCATATCTTCGGGAACGATACAGACGGAAGCACCTGTAGTCAGAGCGGGATACAGATCTTCCATGCACATGTCAAAGCCAAAGCTCGCATACGCGGAATGGGTCGAATTTTCAGTAAACTCGTAAAAATTCCTGTACCACTGACAAAAATTCACCAGATTCCCGTGCGTCAGCATCACACCCTTCGGGACGCCTGTCGTTCCGGATGTATACAGCAGGATGAACAGCGTCTCCGGTGAAAGCGGGACCGGCGCCGGTTTGCTCTCAGGCAGATTTATGATTTCACGGGTATACAGTACTTCTCCGGCATAATCGGGCAGCAGATCTTTCAGACCCTCATCTTCGATCAGGGCTTTTGCACCGGAATCCTCTACCATCATCTTCAGCCGTTCAGGCGGATATCCGGGATCCAGCGGCTGGTAGGCTGCTCCGGTTTTCAGCGCGCCGAGGGCTGTGACGGGCATATACTCACTTCTCTGGATAAGGATGGCAATGACGTCGCCTGCTCCGATTCCCTTTTCCTGCATATACGCCGCGACACGGTCGGACAGGGTGTCGAGTTCCTGATAAGTGAGTGTTTTATTTTCAAAAATGACCGCGCGTTTCTGAGGATCTTTCTTTGCCGCTCTTTTGAAGAGCGTAACAATATCCGTTTTTTCCACCGGTTTTTCCGAAGCATTAACGGCGGTCAGCATCTGCCTTTCTTCCGGACTGATGAGCGAAATCTCACCGACTTTACGATCTGAAATCAGATTCTCAAAGGCAATTGCTGTTCCTTTCAGGAGCGCCCTGATGCTCCACTCTTCATAATGCTGTGAATCATACTCGCAGCAGATGCGGAAGCCGTTTTCTGTTTCATACACGTTGATCTGTAAAGGAGCCTTGAGTGTATCCAGCGAAAGCGGTACGGGCCGGGCCTTTTTTCCGCCGATCGTAACATCCGCGGGGGCCATGAGACCCTGATAGATGAAAAATATGTCCGCTTTCACATCAAACTCTCTGCTGATTTCGGCAAAGGAATAGATATCATTCGACATGCTGTCGATGAGCTGCTGTCCGATGCGGCCGGCAAATGCCATGCCGGATTCCTTATAGTCCATGCTGCACACAACCGGCAATGTGTGAACAAACATCCCGACGCTGTTCTGCAGTCTCGGGTCATTTCTGCCATTGTAAACGGTGGTGTAGACACAGTCATCCCGGTAAAGGAATCTGGATAACGCAAGGCCGAAAGCCGCATTCCAGAACGCGTTCAGGGTTACGCCGCTTTCTTTCACAAGCCCGGAAATGTGTGCTTTTTCTGCGGTTGTGTCAATGCTCAGGTTCCCGATCTCAGGGGTTCCCGTATCCCGGTCATATACCGGAAGGCATTCCGTGTCGACACCGGAGAGAAGCCCGGCGTAATAAGCCTTCGCTTCATTATAGTGTCCGCTCTGACGGAGCTTTTCCTCCGAAAGGGCGGCTTCAAAGCCTGTATAACTCTCTTTTATGGGCACATTCCCCTCGCAGGCTTTTACAAGATCCTGCAAAAATATATGCAGAGATTCCCCGTCGAGTACCAGATGATGACCGTCTATGAAAAGATAGTGCGCATCCTCATCATGAATGATCTTCAGGCGAAAAAGGCTGTCTTCCGGAAGCTTGTAAGGATAAACCAGGTCCGGGAAGCCCTGCGGCAGATCACTGAATGCCTTTTCTGTTATCATGACTGGATCTCCATCCCTCCTGACAGCGGTCACCCGGCCGTTTTCCCCCAGCGCAAGCCGCATCTTCAGGTAAGGGTGCGCATTCACGGTTTTTTCAAGGGCTTCTTTCAGCCTGTCAATATCCACGTCATTGTCCAGCCTGAAAAGTGAAGGAACATTATAGATCGTCGTGTCCGGGTTTACCAGGCTCTCTACATAAACTCCCTGCTGAACAGAGGAAAGGGGATAACTTTCTCTGAGATCGAACTGCTCCTCTTCTTCTTCGGCGGCCAGATATTCAGCCAGCCTGCGAATCGTCCCGTGTTCCTTCAGATCAGAAAGCCGGATGTTTTTCCGGAATTCCTTTGCGATAAGCGCAGTAAGGCGCATGGCGGCTATGGATGACAGCCCCTCTCTCTGTAGTTCGGAAATAACGCTGATCTGTCTGCCGGAAAGAACATCTGTGACCAGGTCGCTGACTTTCCGCTCCATCTCATTTTCAGGGAGGACCATTGCCTCATCCGAAACGGTGGACATCCCCCGCAAGGCTTTGCGGTCGATCTTGCCGTTTGGCGTCATCGGCATTTCTTCCAGCTGAACGAATGCCGATGGGATCATGTATTCTGTCAGACTTTCCGCGAGCCGGCTGCGCAGGGCGTTCCGATCGATCGTCCTGTCAGATGTATAGAAAAGCACCAGCTGATCTCCGCATACCTCTGCGACAGCAAGCGTGATCCCCTCATACAGGCTGGCTGCTGTTTCGATCTCCCCCGGCTCTATCCGGAAACCCCTGAGCTTCACCTGCGAATCGATGCGTCCGAGGAATTCCAGTTCCCCGTCCTCGTTATACCTTGCCAGATCGCCTGTGCGGTACATCCTGGCTTCCTGTCCGTCAAAGAAGGGGCAGGGGACGAACGCCTTATCTGTAAGATCCTTTTTCTTCCAGTAACCTTCCGCGATCTGTGGACCGGCAAGGCACAGTTCGCCCGCCGCGCCCTGAGGCAGCAGCTTCCCGGCGGCATCGCAGATGAATGACCGGGTGTTCGGCACAGGCCGGCCGATGGGGATCTCCGTATCCTTCTTTTGGTCTACAATGTGATAGGAAGAGCAGACCGTGAACTCGGTCGGGCCGTAACCGTTGATGAGTTTGATCCCTGTCTTTTTGGTTGGCAGCATCTTTTCCCCGCCCATCATGATAAACCGCAGCTCCATATCCGGGTACTGGTTCACCATTGCCATACCGATCTGGGTGGACATGGTGAGTGCGGTGACGTGGTGCCGGCGGAAGTAATCCTTCATCCCTGCCATATCCATACGCAGTTCATTCGAAAGGATATGGATCTCCCCTCCGGCGGCCAGCGGACAGATCAGGTCATCCAGAGAAGCGTCAAAGGCAAAGCTTGCGTGCACGGCATGGACACTATTTGTGCCGATCGCAAGATCATGGATACGCCAGGCGGTAAATGCGCGGAGCGAACGGTGAGTCTGCACAACGCCCTTCGGTTTTCCGGTAGAACCGGACGTATAGATCATATAAGCCCGAAGCGCGGGTGCGGCCCGGTTCACAGGTTCCGCATCCCGGTATTCCTTAATTGCGCGGAGGATCGTTTCTTCTGTCAGCACGATTTTCGCTTCCGAGTCCTGCAGCATGTAGGAAATCCGTTCCTCCGGATAGTCCGGATCGATCGGAATATAGGCCGCGCCTGCCTTATGGATGCCGAGCACCGCCGCGGCGAACTCCTTTACGCGCCCTGTTTTGACGGCGACAAAGTTGTTCTCTTCTACGCTGTTTGAGATCAGGAAAGCTGCAATACTGTCGGAAGCAGTATTCAGCTGTGCGTATGTATAGCTTCCGCTGTGATCTTTGACAGCTGTTTTGTCCGGTGTCTTTTCCGCGCGGCTGAGGAACAGGTCAAGCCAGGTTTTGTCCGTATCATAGGGAAGCTCAGCCCCTGTTGAAAGTTCAATGACTTTCTGCTGTTCGGCATTGCTGAGCAGGCGGACGTCCGAAAGTTTGTCCTGCGTGATCATATCCTTCAGGACCTGGTTGTAACACTGGACAAACCGCGCGATATACGCCTCGCTGTACCGGTTCGCCTGATACTGTATGTGGAAAATGAGCCGGTCATCTGAGGAATACAGTTCGGCAGAGATCGCTTCGCCCGTCGCTATAAACGGCAGTTCCTCGCGGGTCAGCTGAAGTCCGCTTCCCTTCGGGAGCGTCAGGAGGTCCGTCTGCCAGACGAACTGTACATCGCTTCTCACGGCGGTCTCAGACACAAGGTCCGCAAAGGAATAGATATCATTTGCCATGCATCCGAGAAGTTGTTCCTTCAGCTCCGCAATATAATCTGTAATGCGTATATCTTCCTTAATTCGGCAAAGGACAGGAAGTGTGGTCACGAACATGGAAACCGTCCTCCCTGTGCGGGGGTCGCGGCGTCCGTTATAGACCGTTGAAAAGAGTGTATCCTTCGTCAGGGTATAGGAAGAAAGCAGATATCCGAAGGCGGCGAGGGTAAGGATGTTTTCGGAAGTCCCGTTTTTCTCACAGAAAGCCTTGAGCTCTTCCGCAGAGAGATCAAGCGTAAATCTCTGATCCCCAAACGCTGTCAGAGGACCGTTTCGGTCACCTGACGGGAGCACTCCCGGATCCAGGCTGCCAAACTGTCCCAGATACCATTCTCTTGCACGCTTCCGGGCGTCACTCTGCCTTGCGTTCTGTTCGGCGATTGCCGCGTCATAGGCGGTCCAGCTTTCCGGAACGATGGTTTCTCCGTTCAGCGTTTTTTCCAGGTCTGCGATAAGGATCTGCATGGAGGTGCCGTCAAAAATAATGTGATGGAAATCCAAAAACAGATATTTCGCCGCTTCTGTTTCGATCAGTCTGATTCGGAAAAGACGTTCATGCATGATATCAAAGGGCTGTACCAGAGAAGCTTTTTTCTGCCGGAGTTCCGGTTCGCTCATTCGTTCGCGGATACAGATCTCCTGTTCGGCATAAGCCGGCTGATACCGCATGGCCGGCAGGCCTTCTTCATCCGATATGATCTCTGCAAACAGACCCGGGTGGGCCCGCATTGTTCGATCGAGCGCATCTGCCATTTTGTCCGGATCTGCATCATCCGAAAGCCTGATAAGCATCGGGTTGTTGTATACAGCTTTCCCTTCGTGCTTTACGCATTCCAGGAAGATGCCGAGCTGAGCCTGGGACAGCGGGCAGGGACGGGTGAGATTTTCCGCGTTCCCTGTCAATGAACCGGTATCCGCTGTTTCCCCGAGATAGTACTGAGCGATCTTTCTCGGCGTACGTCCGCGGAAGATCTGGTTGATGGTCAGCCCCGGAAGGCTGCATGCGCTCAGAACCTCCATAGAGGAGATGGAACTCCCTCCCATGCGATAGAAATCGTCCTCCGCGCTGAAACGGTCCAGTTCCAGCACCGACGCCATCGCGTCACAAAGCGCACGCTCGGTATCGTTTTCGGGGGCAGCATATGCTGTCTGTTCTTCCACCGGCTTCGGCAGCAGACGGCGGCTGATCTTTCCCGTCGCGGTGCGCGGCAGCTCGTCCAGGTGAATAAAATGCGAGGGAATCATGTAATACGGGAGAATGGTTCCCAGTTTCTCCCGTATTTCTTCCAAATTCAATTCAACAGGATCCGCGTAATAGAGGCAGATGGCGGTATCCTCTCCCTCTCCAAAGCTGCGGGCTACGACCTGCTCCAGGCCGGATACGCGCCTGACTGCAGCTTCGATCTCCGCGGGCTCAACGCGGTTGCCGCTGATCTTTATCATGTCATCAATGCGTCCGATGACCTCATACTGCCCGTCCGGCAGCTTCCTGGCCAGGTCCCGGGTATGGAACTCCCCGTTCTCGAAAGCCTTTGCGGTCTGCTCCGGATGATTGATATAGCAGCGGACAAAAGGATCCTCAACACAGAGCTCTCCAGCCTCACCTTCAGGCACGGGATTTCCCTCTTCATCCCGAATTGTTATTTTCATTTCTGTGAGCGGTTTGCCTACAGGCGCTATCTCATTGGGCTTATCCAGAAAACCGATTGCAACGCTGAACGCGGTCTCGCTCATATTGTAACTGTTGATGACTTTTATTTCCGGATCATCAGACCATATCCCGTTAGCCGGTTCCGATCCTACAAAGAATATCTTCAGTACAGGAATTTTCCGGAACAGACGATAGATTGATGGCGCGCAGAATACGGTATCTACACCGGCCTCTGTAAAGGCCCGTACCAACGCCGGCGGATTTTTTACAATGCTGTAGGGAACAATGCTCATATTCAGGCCGATATCCAGAACGCAGATATATGCCTGAACCGCCGCGACAAAATTCAATGGGGCAATCATGGCAAAATGGTTGCCGGAGTTCACCAGAGGATTCTCATTGCAGCGCAGGCTTTGCATGATGATGTCCAGATTCCCGTATTCATGCAGCACGCCTTTGGGTGTACCGGTGGTTCCGGAAGTATATACCGCAAATGCGGCATCATGCTCGTTCACCTCCGCAAATCCGTCAAGGGGTTCACACTGTAGTACTTCCTCCCATGCGGCACGGTCCAGAATCAGTTTGGCCCCGCAGTCTTTTTGAATAAACGCGGTACGTTCTGCAGGATAGCCTTTCTCCAGAAGGACGAATGCCGCTCCTGCCTTCCATACGCCGAGCATGGCGATAAAGGGCTCTACGCCTCTGGGAAGCAGTATGTTGACGAAATCTTCACGCCCGATTCCATGATCGTGAAGGTATCGGCAAACCTTTCCGGAGATCCGGTCCAGTTCCCGAAAGGAAATATCTTTATCTTCTCCCAGTGCGGAAAGCACAGTCATTTCCGGGGAGTTTATTACATGTTCCTGAATTCGTCTGAAAAGCCGCATTTTTTCCTTCCTCTGATTCAAAAAAAGTGTTCAAGCCCTGCCGGTCAAAGCAAGAAGACAAGGACATGAACACTGAAAATTATTAGAAAAAAATATTCGCTGCGATCAAGATACGCTGAGATCATGGCTCGATATGCAGCCGGGTTCCGAGCCCTGTCATATTCAGCAGGGTCATGATGTTCTCGTTTACATTTCGGAGCGTCAGCGCTCCTTTCATCCGCTTGTATGCCGCCACGATCTGGCGGATCCCGGCGGAAGAACAGTATTCAATATCGGTCATATCCAGTGTCAGATGTTCTGTATCGCTCTCAAGTGACTCCAACGCTTCCCCGAGAAGCGGTGCGTTCAGGGTATCCATCCAGCCATTCAGGATCAGTTCCGTATTTCTGCCGTTTTTCTTTTTCTCAATCGTCATTACCCGGGAGCTCCTTTTTTTGAAATAATCTTATTATAATGATAACATGAAGAAAGTCTTCAGTCAACAGAAAAAAACTGTTGATCTGTGCCCGTTTGACACTGAGAAAGAGGGATGTTGTCTTCTTGACGCTGCTGTTATGCTGCGCTATAATCATGATGCATTTTATATGTGAGAATGAATAATACTTTCCGGCAAATATCCGGTGATGTTTTGAACAGAATCAGGATGTTTGTCCCGGAAAAAAGGATGCGATATTAATGAAACCGGTCTCGATCAAGATATGGATTGCCCATGCTTTTCTTGACATTCTTATCCTGTCTATGGTGCTGTCGGCTGCAGCTAATTTGTATATGGCATATGATAATAACATGGAACAGGGAACGGAATTGATGATGATCTGCTCGAAAAATATCCAAAGCATGCTGAACCATCAATGGGGCGGTCTTGACGAACTTCAGAAATCCAATGAAAGCGATAATTACCTCGATGCGCGGAAAATCCTGCTGCAGCTCATCAAAATTTATAATCTGGATGATCTGTATATTTACAGCGTTAATCCGGCGATTCCTTCACGATATTATTACCTGTGCGCGTCATCCGATGCTGAGAAAGACAGGTATATGCAGGGAGAGATGTCTCTGGCTGCCCTGCCCGCAGCTGAGATTCTGCCGGCAGAGCAGGAGCTGCTGACCGGGGAACGGGATCTGCAGCAGGAATATAGAGATAATTCTTTCGGTGAAGGCATTACCTGGTTCGCACCTTATGTTGACCGTGAAGGAGAAACGCGTGCGCTTATCGCCATGCACCACAGCAGGAATCAGATCCTGAAAAATATACTGGAGGATTTTCTGAAGGATATCATTCCCTTTGCATTGTCTTTGATTGCGGGATCGCTTCTCCTGCTGCTGATGGTAGAGCGGAATATTGTTGCGCCGATCGGGGCACTTTCAAAAAGCATGAGCCTTTTTGCGCAGGACAGCCGCAAAAAGCCGGAACCGCTGCAGGTTCCTCCCCTGACAGAGATCATTGAGATCAACGATTCCTATGAAAAGATGACGGAAGATATCAGCAGCTATGTCAACAGCATAGAAACACTGACCCGTGAAAAAATGGAGACAGATATCCAGCTCGGGATCGCCCGCCGTATCCAGTATGGCATGGTACCGGAGACAATGAAGCTGAACGGTGAAAGCTTCGGCTTCTATGCTGTGACCAGCCCCGCCAAAGAGGTCGGGGGAGATTTCTATGACTGTTTCCGGCTGGACGACGGAAGTGTCTGTATCGTAATAGGCGATGTATCGGGCAAAGGGATCTCTGCCGCCTTATGCATGGCTATGCTGAAAGCCGCTATACGGGAAAAATTGCTCGTCGGGTTCAGCCCCGCTGAAACCCTGAACAAAATAAACGATGAATTCTGTGCGGAAAACCCCGAAAATATGTTTGCTACTGCTTTCGTTGCTATCCTTCCTCCCATGACCGGTGAACTGCGCTATGCAAACGCCGGCCACACCTATCCTGTTCTTCTGAAAAAAAACCCCGTCCTTCTCACGCCGGAAAGCGGTATTGCGCTGGGTATGTTTGAGAACAGCGGTCTGACGGACCATACGCTGACGCTTTCACCGGGACAGGGTATTCTGCTCTATACGGACGGCGTAACCGATGCGGTGAATTCGGAGAAACATTTCTTCGGAACTGAACATCTGCTTGAGGCACTAAAGGATTTTTCGGAGAAAACTGGCACTGCGGAAGAGACCGTTCTCAGCGTCAGCCGTGCGGTGACCGCTTTCAGTGAGGGTCAGGATTCTTTCGACGATACGACCGCGCTTGCGCTGGTTTATACGGCACACCGCTGAGATCCCTGCCCGTAAGGCTGTTCTCCTTTGATGAGATCAAAGAAATTGTTTCCACAGCCGCAGGGAACACATCCGCAATCCGGCTCACATTGGCAGCCTGCGATGAGGTATTTTCGAATATCGTCAGATACTCCGGGTCATCGAACCTTACTTTTTCCTGTGGGAAGCAGAACGGTTTTTACATGTATCCTTCTCGGATGACGGTAATCCATTTGATTCGACTGCGAAGGAAACAGAGCAAAAGGATTTTGATCTTCCGGACAGCGGCGGCATAAGGCTGATCCTGATCCGTCAATCCGCAGCTTCCATGCAATATATACGGAAGAACGGACAGAATATACTCTTTCTGTTTTTTCACTGAAATGAACCTGATCGTGGCAGCCAAAATTGACAGAACCATATTCCCCCCGGTAAAAACATTTCTGTATCTATCAGAGATACCGGATATATAGAAATTTCGGAATACTTTCGGTAATATTTGAAAGACAGCATATGTCTGAAAAAGATAAAGCAATTTTTTCATGGAGAATAAATTTAATATTTTGAAACGGCAATATATTCAATAAAAAAGCCGGGCTGAAATTCTGCTGAAATAACAAAGAAAGAAAAAAAATTTTCTGTTTTCTTTAGAAAAACTATTTATTATCTTATAATATGAATATAATTAAAGATAACTAAAGCGATTTTCGATTATAGATACACCTGGTTTATTACTCAAAAATAACAATGGGACAATCGTTGACAGTAATTTCTTCATCATTGCGGATTCTATCATCAAAATCAGATGCGAGAGTTCCGCGTATCTAAAAAATTCCGGATCCGTTTATCTCCCGTTTCCGGACTGAAAAATACTTCGAAAACAATAAATAGTTTATACAGAATCTAGCCGGGATTGTTTGTGTTTGCTTTTAGATAATAATAAAAATAAAGCTGGCAGGCGAATACAATGGAGGAATGAGTATGCAGCAGAATATTCGGGAGGAATGTCCGCGATGCGGCAGACGATTGGATAATTTTAATGGCCATATTGGCTATTGTTCCCAACACAAATGGGTCTCTCCCCAAGGACTCGGGTTCGAAGCTGAAGCCGTGGAGAAAAACCGTCAGGATGCTGAAGCTGAAAAAATCAAGCGGCTGGAAGAAGAGCGCTTAAGGCAGGAGGAGATTGACCGTCAAAAGCGGGAGGAACATGCGCAGACTGTCCGGAAAACGATCTTTGCCATCATCGCGGTTCTTCTGGTCATCGCAGGAGTGACTTTTTTCGTCATTCGTCCGAGCCTGAATTACAGCAGCGCGGGGAAAAAGTTTGACGCGGGAGAATATGAGAAGGCAAGGGATGAATATAGCGCATTGGGTACGTATAAAGATTCAGCTGCCCGCGCGGAACTGTGTGATGCCCTGCTCTCTCTGCAGAACGGAGATACGGAAGCGGCCGCTGCGAAGCTGGACCTGCTTACCGGCGAGGAAAATGAAGAACTCGCCGCGAAACTCTTCATTTCATTGATCCCGATCATGAATGACTGGAAAAACAAAGGCCTGACGCCGGAATTGCTGCTCAGCCTACTGCAGAAATCTGCCGTGATCGATCCCAAAGGCAGCCTTGATCTGGCAAAGCTGACGCTGGAGGGCCACGCTGCCCTGCTTGACGGGGAACAGCTCTCGTTTATTGCCTGGGACGTCACTGATGACGGAAACCCGGAACTGGTCACCCTGAATCCTGATTATTCCGTCACGGTTTACCGCATGTCTGCGGACAGCAACCTCCTTATCCCGGTCGATGAGCCGGTACAGGTAGAATGCCTGCTGGAATTCGGTAATGAATACAAGGAAAATGATATCAGCCTTGCTGCCGCCTGCTATGAGGAAGCATATCAGATGGATCCGAACGATGTGTCCCGATCCGCTGTGGAAGAGGCCACCCGCACCATCCTGAAGGAATGGAAGACCCGCGGGATCGAGCCGGCACAGATCCCGCCCCGGATCCGTTTCGCGGATGAAGAAAAATTTGACCTATCCGACATTGACCGGGAAAAGACATATGAAGAGGCAGCTGCCGCTGCTGCCGGCAGTCCCGTGCAATTTGAGTTTACCGATTGGGACGGGGACGGGTATAAAGAACTGCTGGCAATTTACAGCGATGGAAAACTTGTCCTTTTCGGCATAGACGGCAGCTGGAAAGCGCTTTCCACTGTGGAGACAAATCTTTCCGGAACTTCTTACACGATCGCGGAAGAAAAGACTCCGCTGATCCTGGCCGGCTCCGGAGCAAAGGATGAACTGTTGGCTCTGACCGGAACAGGGAACAAACTCAGTGAACTGTTCCGTGAAGAAGGGATCAATCACCTGGAGATCAAAGCCGTTCCGGTGACTTTCTCCCGGAAGCTGGCCGGTTCCATTGTCCGCAATGAAGATTACATCTACGATGCGGAAGGTACCGCCAACAGGCCGGTCCGCATCGGGATCGACTGGCAGAAGGACAATTATCCGCTGCCGGAGTCCGCTGCTGCCTCAGTCCTGCGGTACTTTGAAAGCCGCTGTTATGATATTCCGGAAGAAACTGCGCTGCTTATTGCCGATCCGGAAACGGATCTCACTTTCAGCGCCGAAATGCTCGCGGAGCTGCCGGCACCGACGGATCTGGACAAATTAAGTGTGGCATCTTACCGGACAGAGGATGATATTGAATACTTTGAAGTCAGTTATCCGGCCGGAACGCGCAATGTCCGGACGTGGACCACTGCAGAAAACCATAAGGGTTGGAAAACAGCCGGCGCTGCGGAAACATATGCGGAAGGGCAGATTGCTGCAGACATTGATTTTTCCATCCCGCTGCTCAGCCTGAATGCGGAAACCAATTCATCTTTATCGACAAAAGGCAGCCGGGCGACCTACCGGTTAATGGTACCGGGTGCCGGACGCGTGGGACTCACCTGGCAGTCCGGGAAGGCTGCGGCTAACAGCACTTCCCATGTTGTGACGATGACGAGGGGTTCATTGAATGGTGAAGAAGTTTTCAGCTATGCTCTCAAGCCCAGTATGAACATCCAGATGACGACGGATCTGTTCACTGCTGCCGGTGTTTATTATGTGACGGTGGAGGCGAAAGCCGCGGATACCGCCCCTTATGCTATAACCATCCGGTACAAACCCGACCCATATGTGGAAAAGGAAAGCAACGACACTTATCAGACCGCTACCGCGATCGAACTGAACACGACCTATTCGGGGAACATTTCGGGAGCATCTGACACGGACTGGTACAGCTTTATCCTGGATGAACCTGCGGCAGTCAACATCAGCTTCGGCTCTTCCGGTGTGGGCAGAGGTTCTTCCACTTCCCATACGGTGTCGCTTTACAGCGGGACTGGGGGATCTGTCCAGACTGTGGTCAATGTTCCCGGCAGCGCGCAGCTGACGGAAAGCGGTGTGCTTTACCTTTCCGCCGGGGAGTACCTGCTTCAGGTCGCCAAAGGCAGTTCTCCGCTGACGGATGAATATACACTCACGGTCAATACGGTCCGGGCGGAGGGGACGAGCGAGTTTGAGCCCAATGACGCTCTTGAGTCCGCCAATCCGATCCCGCTGAACGAGGATATCAGGGCGGCGATCGGCAAACAAGGGGATACGGACTTCTTCCGCTTCACGCTGAAAAATGACGCGGTGGTCCAGCCGCACTTCAGCTTCAGGCCTACGGACAGTTTCTCCAAAACCTACGTGCTGACGGTTTTGGACAGCAGCCGGCAGGAGCTGCTGAAGACCAATATCGGCGGCAAGGAATCCTCGAAAGTGATCCCTCCGCTGGCGCTGCCGGCAGGTTCCTATGTCGTGAAGGTCGAAAATCCCCGCTTTATCCGTCAGGATTACACACTGCGGATCGTCAGTATGGATGTCAGCGCTTCTGAAATGGAAGTGAATGATTCACTGGGCCTGGCCAATGATCTCCCGCTCGGCCAGACGGTCACTGGTGTGCTTTCTTCGGAAACGGATAATGATTATTACAAGCTCGTTTTTTCCGGTACGAAGACCGTTACGCTCAAGTTCGCTTTCACACCGACGGCGGTTAAAAGCACTGCCTATGTGCTGACGATCGAACAGAACGGGAAAACGCAGTGGACTGCCAACGTCAAAGGTGACAGCGGCGGGTCCGAACAGCAGCTGCAGTTCCCTGCCGGGGAATACTATGTGCGGATCAAACCGTCTGCCTGGATCAGCGCGGTTTACACGCTTGAAGTGAAATAAAGGAGAAAAAGCCATGAAAAAAATCTTATTATTAGTCGTCCTGGCGGTTTTGCTGAACGTTGGTTCTGTCTTATCCCAGGATTATGGAATACAGCTCATCGGCGGTCCTGAATTCGAAACCGATACTGTTGATCTGGATGATTTACGGATCGGAGAGGAAGTTGAAATTGATGGCTGGGGAATTTTGACACTGAAATCGTTTGATTTCATAGATTATTTTTATCGCTTACCTTTACCGGATGCTTTTTGGCGATATTCGGAATCAATCGATTCTGGTACAGACGCTGATTTTGCCTTTCTGAGGATGGATATAGTAAATACAACAATGTCTTCTAGAAATTATCTGAAAGATTATTCAGTAAAAGTAATCTATGATAACACATATGAATTTTCCGGATGGGCAAACCAATATGATTATAATCAATCCTCTGATAAAGTTATAAACTCAGATATCAATTTTGCGATTAAATCGATGTATGATGGCCACTATGTGTTCGGCTGTACACTTCCCAACAGAGTTATCACTGATTCAAAGCCTTTGCGAATGGAGATTACCATCGATGGCAATGAGATGACTTATCATATCCGCAAGTAACATTTTCGGGATCCGGAAATGTTTTGTATCGGCAGAATTGCTCGGGAGAAAACGGGCTGACAGAGCGTCCCGGTGAAGCGGAAAAAACTTTCGTAAAGCGGGTTGGGATGAAACTCTATACGCTGTGCGGCGTTGTAATATTGTAGAGAAAAAATATAGGAGAATATAATCATGAAAAAAGTATTGTTGTTTGTTTTTTGGGCAGCTTTGCTGACCGTCTCTTCTGTCTTTGCCCAGGATATGGGTATCCAGATAATTGGCGGACCGGAAATCGTTACACAGTCTGTCAGTCTGGATGATCTGAAAACCGGTACGGTAGTAGAAATCGATGGCTGGGGTATTATCAAAGTCACATCCTTTGATTTTGTTGATGAGATTTATAAAATGGACAGTTCCTGGTGGAATAATGGTGCTTATGAATCCGGGAGCGAGGCTGATTATGCTTTGCTTCGAATTGATATTACAAATACTACCTTGACATCAAAAAACTATCTTGAAGCGGTTACTGTCAAAGCTGTTTATGATGATGTTTATGAATATGCCGGCTGGAGTCACCAATATGATTTCAATCACAGCCAGGATAAGGTTATTCATACCAAAAATTGGTTTTCAATTGATCCGATGTATCAGGGACACTATGCCTTTGGCTGCACCCTGCCCAACGCTGTCGTTACCGGTTCCAAACCGCTGCGTTTGGAAATCAAGATCGACGAGAATGAACTGACCTATCATATCCGCAAGTAATTTTTTCGGTCTCCGGGATTTTTATTACTCCCGGCAATATGTGACAGAAAGCGGGATATATGAAACACCCGTGCAGGATAGAACTGGGAAAGGCTCCGCTTCATGATAGTGGGCTTTCACCTGATCGGATCCGGAGTATAAGCAAACGAAAGAAAAAAGAGCCTTTCCTGTGAAGACAGGAGGACTGTTCACCCGGCGGCAGCCTCGGGAAAACACCAGTGTGGGACAGTCCCCGAATTGATAAACATAAGGGACGAAAAGATCATGAAAAAAGTTTTGTTGTTTGTTGTTTTGGTGATCCTGTTGACCGCCGGTTCAGTCATTGCACAGAACAGGTATCCGGACTGCGGCCTGTGGGAATATCCCGGCGTGTATTGTATTGATAACGTAAAAATCGGTCGTGAATACCGGATCGACGGATGGGGCATTATAAAAATTATCAAAAAAAATCAGGGAGACAGCTATTTTAACAGAGAGGGATATCAATGCAATATTTTTTATGATGGCAGTGAAAGAGCTGATGAATTAGGTCTGTATGTTGATATTACCAATCTGTCTTACACAGCCGTGAATTACTCGGATATCGCGGAAGTAAAGTTCATATACGATCATGGTTATGAAATAAACGGATATTGGCAGCAAGTATATGAAGGCGGCGGCTGTATGTCCATTTTGAATACTGAGGATATTGAACCTTATTACAAGGGGCATTATTGGTTTGGCGCGAAGATCCCGGATCACATCGTTAAAGACAGAAAACCGCTGCGGATGGAAGTCACGCTGGGCGATATCGTTTTTATCTATCATTTCCGCTGACAGCGGAAGCAAGCGGTCAGATCGATCTGAAAAATGAATATAAGGAGTTCCATTATGAAGAAAGAATTGTTTTTAGTTGTTTTGGCAGTTCTGCTGACGTTCGGTTCAGTCTTTGCCCAGGGAATCCAAGTAATCGGCAGTGATCAGCAGAATTTCGCTGTGGAATCTTTTGATGATATAAAAATCGGGGATGAGTTTAAGATCGATGATTGGGGAATTATAAGGATTATAGATGATTTGAAGTATGATAGCTACTATGATGGTGAAGGTTATCAATGCGGAAGTTATGATGGAATTGAAAAAGCTGATGAAATCGGCTTATATATCAATATAATAAATTTATCGTTAGCGCCTAAAGACTTCTTAAAAGACGTTAATGTAATTATGAATTATAATGACCAATATGAAATAAATGGTTATTGGCAGGAAAGTAAAAAAAGCGGTGGTGGCACTGGCTGCGTTTATGAAAAAAACAGAAGTGCTCTTGCTCCTTTTTTTGAAGGCTTTTTTTGGTTTGGTGCCAAGGTTCCGGATTATATTGTGAATGACAGCAAACCGCTGCGTCTGGAAATCACCATTGATGATGTCGAGCTGACTTATTATATCCGCAAGTAATTCTTTCGGTCTCCGGAATCCTGTTTTTCCGGAGACCGGTTTATATCAGCCCGGAAACAGACTTCCGGGCTGATATAAACCTGATATATTCCGGGACTATCCCTTTACGGGACTGTCCCCATGTGAATCAGATCGTTAGAAACCATGGAAAAAATGGAGGAAACATATGGGACTTTTCGACAGAATCAGATCCTCATCACCAAAGCATCATATCATTGACGTCATTAAATATGACGGACCGAACGATATTCTGATCTGGCGGCATCCTAACGAGGATTTCAACAATAATTCGCAGCTGATCGTCGGACCCTCGCAGGAAGCGATTTTCGTCAAAGGCGGACAGGTGCTTGAGCATTTTATCCCCGGTACCTATACACTCAACTCTAAAAATTATCCGTTCATCCGTTCGCTGGTCGGTCTGGCGACCGGCGGGGAATCTCCTTTTTCCTGCAATGTATATTATGTTAATAAAATTGTCTCCATGGGGATCGAATGGGGAACGGATTCTCCTATTTCCGTTGTCGACCCGGTTTACGGTGTTCCGGTGGATGTCCGCAGCTACGGGGACTTTTCCCTCAGGGTGGAAAACGGCGGCAAACTGATGGGAAAGCTCGTCGGACAGGTGCAGGGCTTCAGTCAGGAAGAGGTGACGGCTTTCTTCAGCAATCTGATGGCGGCACGGATCCGCGGGGTGATTTCCCAGACGATGATGGACCACAAACTGTCACCCATCGGAATCGACGCACATCTGTTGGAAATGTCCGACGCTGCGGCGGAAAAGATCCGTCCGGTTTTTGAGCCTTACGGTCTGGAGGTTGAACATTTTGTCATCGGCGCCATCACAGCGCCGGAATTAGACTCCATCAAACAGAAGACCCGCGACCTGCAGGAACACCGCATGGAAACGGATGTCACGATGGAAGATAAGCGCAAGATGGCACAGGCGCAGGCCTTTGAGAACAAGACTCTCAATGTCACCGAACAGGAAAAATGGGTCGGATCCGCCATGGGTACTCTGGCGGGCAACCCCGGACCGATCATGGGCGGCGGACCGGGAATGCCGTTCCCGGGAATGGTGGGCGGAAACATCGTCCAGCCCTCTGCTGCCGGAACTGCCGAGATGGCGCGGATGCTGCTCCACAAGGATGTGCCGGAGGATCCGGCGGCGGATTTCAGCGGCACCATGCCCGGAGGCGGAATGTCCGGCATGATGGAAGAAGCCGAATCCCGGCCGCCCGCGAAAGACAGTTTTGAAGAGCGTGCAAAGAAGATAAAATTCCTGCTGGACAACGGTATGATCACAAAAGAACAGTATCAGGAAAAACTTGCTGAGCTGATGAGTGAGATTTGAGAGAAGGAGCTGAGTTATGAAAAAAAGTCATGCAAAATCGTGGCTCGGGTTTGGCGTTTTCTTTATGGGTGCCGTTTACAGTGTGATCGTGTTCCTTGTCAAGCCAAAATTTGATACTTCCGCGTGGGTGCTTTACGGTTCGACGATGATCGCTTTCCTGCTGGCGGGGATCCAGCTGGTCACCATGTCCGGCTCCGGTTCCGGAATGGTGATGGACGTCACATCTCTCGTCATTACCGGAATATATTTCTTCATTCAGCTCCTTTTCGGAGGCATCATCTTTATGAGCCGCGAGGATCTGCCGCTGACGCCGGTGGTGGTGTGTGAAATCATCCTGCTGGCAGCATACCTGGTGATTTCTTTTGTCATGAATGCAGCGCGCAGCAGCAGCACGGCACAGGATAAGAATGACGCGGCGGCTGTCTGCTCAATACGGATGATGGAAACCGATGTGCTTAATCTGGCGGACTCGGAGAGCAATCCGGCAATCAAAAAAGCACTGAACGGGCTGGCGGAAGAGATCCATTTCGCAACACCGTCAGCCGGTTCCGGTACGGCGGACGCAGATTACCGCATCTCCCAGAATATCGCGATCCTCAAGACGGAACTGGCCAACAGGAACGGCGACCCGATGAGGACGATCTCCCTGATCCGCGATCAGCTGAAGGTACGGGAACGCGCTGCGGTGATCAGATAGGAATCGGAGTTTTTTAAATTGGTACATTGTTTGGAAAAATAATGAGAAGTCAGTGCCGGAAGGGATGGTTTCGCAACTCTCTTTTGAGTTGACCGATATGCCAAGCGCGATATATCAGGTTTTAATATCCGGGTGACGCCAGTTGACCGGGCGGGAAAGGAATATGATATGAGTATCTGGAATAAAGTTAATCATGATCCCTGGAGCATGAGCACCACGGCACCATCCGGATCAGATAAAACACCGGAGCGCATACCCCTTTCTCCGCTGCCGAGATCGATCCGCGGAATGGAGAAGCGGCGTAATGTTGACCGCCTGGGTATGATGAACGCCGGTCATATCGGTTTTGGCGGTCCTTCCTTTGGACCGGATCAGCCGGGATTCTGGGAATATAAAGGCCGTACAAAAGATGAATATCTTGAAATGGCTTCCCATATTCCGGAGGTTCGGGACCGGTTGAACAATGGCGAATCCCTTGCGAACCTGATGAATGATGAACGCCTCGGAGCCTGCGCGAGACAATACTTTGACCCGGACCATATGATCAGGATCGAGCCCGGTCCGGACGGGGGGTATGAATTTTCTACCGGCGGCAGGCACAGGATCGCTGCCGCGCAGGAACTGGGTATCGAGATCCCGGTCCAGATCAATGAATATGGCCGCAAGGATAATTATGGTATTTCTCCCTGGGAAAAGGAGGAACGCTTTAATGCTATTACGGATTACATGAACAGGCATCATTACAGTCTGGACGACAAGGCGGTCTATGAAGCGGATGAAGAATATCAGAAGCTGTTCAATGATTATGCCCATCCGGTAAATGAATGGGAAAAACCGGAACTCAGTGACTGGGAAAAAAAGGCCAATGACATGCTGGAAAAGCGTTATCAGGAGCTTCATACTCCGAAAGATAAGATCTTTGAGGATAAAGATAATGGTTCGCTGAGCAGCAGTATTGATGATGATCCACATTTTCCTCCTCCTCCACCTCCTGATCACAATGGCGTCGGAGGCCTAAAACCTCCATTTAATGATAATAACAATAACGGCGGAGGTCCCAAACCGCCATTTCATAGTAATAACATCAGTAACAGCAGAGGCTCAAAAAACTTCTCCCGTGCAGAATCTCTTGGAGACCGATATCAAAGTGCCTATGCCGACAGGATAAGGCAGACCCCATCACACGAATCCAATCGCTGGTCCGGTGAACGCGGGGAGTCTGTATGTGCACCGCAAAGCGATGCGGCACACCGGATCATGGAAGCACGCGGAATTGCCGGCATCCAGTATCAGAATGGTATGCCTGATTTTTCACCGTTTTCAGAATCCACCGTAAAACTGGGATATATGACAGACGAACGTCATAACCGTGGCCTGTCTGATGGCCGGGATAACAAGGATACGATTTATGCTGAATTTGCTGAAGGCGAAATGGTTTCTGCCTCACATCACGCGGATAAAGATTCCATGGCGGATCTCCACATGAAATTTGACAAGCCCGGAAATTTCGAACAGGCTGATATCCTGACTGCAGAACAGTGGACTGCTGACGGCCGGGATGGAAAAGAGTGGACTGCGGCGGATGTGAAGCAGTACCGTGAAGATAACGGGCTGACCTGGCATGAATGCAATGACATGGAAACCATGCAGATGATTCCTGAAGCAATCAACGCAGATTTCGGTCATCTTGGGGGTGTTGGGGAAGTCAAAGAAACACAGCGGATCATCGATGAAGCGCTTCAGGATTATGATGAAGGGAGGATGACCTCTGCTGAAGATTTTGACCGGATGTCCTCAGCAGAGCTGGATATCCTTGACCGGGACTTCAGCAAGGGTCATTATGATGAAGACGGTGTCTGGATTCCGAATCCGCCGTTGGAAGATGCTTCGAAGGAAGAATTATTCATACTGGATGATGTTCAGACTTTACCGGCTGAAGAATCTGTTAATGAGCCGACAGCCGGGTTCGCGGAGGAATCTGTATCAGTGCAGGTGGATATGGAATTGGATAGCCCCATCGACGGATCCGTGCCCGGACCGGTTGAAGAAACCATTGATGAGCCAGAAGGTGAGCCGGCAGACGAACCCGTCGATGAACCGGTAGACGAACCCGTTGATGAGCCTGAAGGTGAGCCGATAGACGAACCCGTTGATGAGCCTGAAGGTGAGCCGATAGACGAACCCGTCGATGAACCCGAGGGCGAGCCGGTAGATGAACCCGTTGATGAGCCTGAAGGTGAGCCGATAGATGAACCAGTCGATGAACCTGAGGGCGAGCCGGTAGACGAACCCGTTGATGAGCCTGAAGGTGAGCCGATAGATGAACCCGTCGATGAACCGGTAGATGAACCTATTGATGAACCCGAGGAAGAACCGGCAGACGAATCCGTCGATGAGCCCGAGGGTGAGCCGGTAGACGAACCCGTCGATGAACCCGAGGAAGAACCGGCAGACGAACTTGTTGATGAGTCCGAGGGTGAGCCGGTTGACGAACCTGTCGATGAGCCCGAGGAAGAACCGATAGACGAACCCGTCGATGAACCCGAGGAAGAACCGGCAGATGAACCTGTTGATGAGCCCGAGGGCGAGCCGGCAGACGAACCTATCGATGAACCCGAGGAAGAACCGGCAGACGAACCCATCGATGAGCCCGAGGACGAGCCGGTAGATGAACCAGTCGATGAGCCAGAGGAAGAACCGGTAGATGAAACCATCGATGAGCCCGAGGAAGAACCGGCAGATGAACCAGTCGATGAACCCAAGGAAGAACCGGCAGACGAATCCGTCGATGAACCCGGGGACGAACCGGCAGATGAACCTGTCGATGAACCCGAGAAAGAACCGATAGACGAACCCGTCGATGAACCCGAGGAAGAACCGATAGACGAACCCGTCGATGAACCCGAGGAAGAACCGGCAGATGAACCAGTCGATGACCCAGAGGAAGAGCCGGCAGATGAACCAGTCGATGACCCAGAGGAAGAGCCGGCAGACGAACCTGTTGATGAGCCTGAAGAAGAGCCTACAGACGAACCCGTCGATGAGCCCGAAGAAGAACCGGCGGATGATTTTGGAGATGAATTTTCAGAAGAGGATGTCGGCGATGCGGAAAATTATGAAGATATCTCCGATGAATCGGCAGATGAATTCGCGGATGAATTTTCCGATGAATCAGATTACAGTGATCTCGCGGATGAAACTTCGGAAGAATTCACGGATGATTCCGATTACAGTGATCTTGGCGATGAGGCTGTGGATGATTCCGTGGATGAATCCGACTATAGTGATTTCGCCGATGAATCCGTGGATGAGTCTTTTGACGATGGATCGGATTATTCGGATTTCTCTGATGATGCCGACAGCGGTTCCTTTGATGACGGCGGCTCTTTTGATGGCGGTGGTTCATTCGATGGCGGTGGTGGTGATTCTGTTGAATAACAGGGGAAAGGTACTATGGAAAAGATAACGAGACTGAAAGATGGCAATTTCATCGAAATTGCCGCGTTGGAAATTGAAATGATTCCGTCAGCTGCGAATATCGATCCGGATCTTTCCGCTGCGATGAAAAAAAACATGATGGTATTTGCTGAGATGGTCAATATGACCACACATGGTTCCGGACAACAGGACACGGTATTGGAACTCTTATGCGTTACAGAACCGGTCAGCGGACAGGCATATCAGGCTCAGCCCAAAATGTTTGTTATCATCCGAAAATTCGGACGCAATCCGGCATTGCTTGAAACAAAGCTGAAATCATTTTGTGAGAATTGTTCAGCTTCGCTGAATTCTTTGGGTTTTATATTGAAATCGCCCGGAAAATCATGGGAGGACCTGAATCGATCGGTTTCAGGCATTCGTGAAGAATGTTGTCTTTCTCTGGAAAAGCAGGTCCGTGTCGGTCAGCTTTACGGTTCGGGCGGCTATCTGTGCTATACCAATCCCTATCAGCTGGAAGATATCAGCAATTTTGAACGGATCTATGAAGCTCTTTCTCACTATCCCGGAGCAGCGTTGTCTTTTCAGCTCATTCCGACAAGATTTATTCAGACGGAAGCGAGTTTCATCCAGGGTGTTACCATTTATCTGGATGTTCCGCCGGGACCGGGAGGTCCTCCGCCTCAGAACAATGACGCGGTGAATTATTATCGAAGGACGCTGGAAAATCTGGATAAGCCTCAATACCTTTACAATATCATGTTGTTCGGGCCTTCCGGGGCGGTTTCCATGGCGGGAAGCCGCCTGAGAAGCATTCTTCAGCACGAAGACGAATCTGTCGGGCTTACGCTGACAGACCGGACCGGACAGCTTCCCCGTTATGCTGCTTCTTTCGCCATGTATCCCTGGAACATGGTGACATATAAAACAGCGCATCCGGAAAAACCTGAGATCACTCCCCGGCATTTCATGCGGATGGTTCACATGATATCCGCAGCTGAGGTCATGACGTTTTTCCATGCGCCTGTTGATGACGGTCTGATCACCGGTTTCCCGGTCAACCGGATCCGGATGTCGCATGAGACATTCCAGAAAGGCGTGATCGATGAAAACAGCATCCAGCTCGGACGGCTGATGGGAACCGGCAGCAGTGTGATCCCGTTCGGAGCTCCGCTGAAGGAATTCACGCGGCATGCTTTGGTGGTCGGGATGCCCGGCACCGGGAAAACTACTTTTTCCGTAAACCTGCTGCTGCAATTTTATAAGCGGAGTATCCCGTTCCTGGCGATCGAACCGACCAAATCGGAATATCGCGCAATGATCGATGCGGTACCTGATCTGCAGGTATTCACACCCGGAAAAAATTATGTGGTGCCTTTCATCATCAATCCGTTTCTGCCGCCCGATGGAATAACGCTGGAAACCTTCAAGCCCAGTCTGGTCAGCGCGTTCAAAGCTGCTTTTTCCATGCCGAGTCCACTGGATATCTTATTTGCGAACGCGATCGATGCCTGTTATATCAAATATGGCTGGCGTGGGTACAGCAAACGCGGGGATCCGGGGGTCCGGACTTTTGGCCTTCATGAATTTGTGCTTACATTTCGGGAAATCATCCGAAATTCCAATTACTCCGCTGAATCAAAAGGCAATATGGAATCCGCGGGGGTATTCCGTCTGCTGAACCTTGTCATTCAAAACGGCAATATTTATGACACCGAAAACAGTGTTCCGCTGTATGACCTGCTGCGGAAACCGACGATCATCGAATTGAATGCTATTGACAATCAGGAGCAGAAAGCACTGATCATGGCGCTTTTGCTGATCAATATTATTCTCTTTACCAAGCACAATCAGGCAGGTGACGGAAACCTGAAAAACATTCTGCTGATCGATGAAGCCCATGTCCTTCTGGGCGGAGGTATCCAGACACAGGAAGGTACAGCCGAAGCCGGCGCCTCTACTATCAGGGCTTTACAGAATATGATAGTTGAGATTCGTTCTTACGGGACAGGAATCATTATCGCCGACCAGTCTCCGCAGAAAGTTACCAAAGAAATTGTCGGCAATACAGATGTTAAAATCATATTCCAACTGATCCAGGCTGAAGATAAACGAATCATAGCGGCAAGCAGCAACATGAGTGAAACCGATGAGGATCAGCTTTCCAGACTGAACACAGGCGAAGCATATGCCTATTTCCGCGGGCTTACGGAACCTGTCAGAATCATGACCGAGGATATCCGTGAAAAAGAGAATATCCGGCTAGTCGTTCCGGACAATGAATTGCATGAAAGAATGCATTATTGGGATGACAAACAGGAACTGCTGAAACCTTACAGTGACTGCAATATCTGCTCTGTCTGCCGAAAATGTAATTTTCAGCTTCGTGATGACGCAAAATATTACACTGACCAGCTATTTATGAAAGAAAAACTGAAGATTATAGATAAGAATGCACTTTTTTCCCGGATTTTTTCTATCGAAAAAAGACTGAAGGAACTGGGTGTCGATTATGAGGGAGAGAAGTATCGACAAATTTTATATTGTGTATGCGTGCGTTATATTCGTAAAGCAACGCTTGAGACATTGGTAATATTATCAGAAACTGAAAAAAAACGGGTTCTGAAAAAAATATTCGAAAATCAACAGGCATGATCCGGTACAGTTTCACAATGCAGCCTTGATTTTGTCAATTTGAATAAGAAAAATCGATTCCACAGCAACCACCGCTGAGTTGTAAGGAAAGTGAAAGAGTTAACCGGTATATAGCTGTAATAAATGGGGCTCATTTGTTTCTGCATATCTGAAAAACCCGACCGGGCAGTGGCAAATTAACTGTCAATTATAATAACATCAGCTGCTGCACATCTGTACTGCGACATCACCGCTGCCGTTTTCTATTATCCTTTGGATATCTTCTGTGCTGTTGACATTCTGATAAACGGATGATACCGCATATTTTTCTGTAAGATATTTATCGCACAATTTTCAAAAGAAGCTTCGGGAAAGCCATATTTGAGGGAGAGAACTTTGAATTCGATTCGTTTTACAGGCTGCCTGATTTGAGAAATAGATTTCAGTGCCCTTCTGATAGTATTCGCAGACTTGATGAATTCACTGCCTTCATCAATCAACATGTAGTTACGCCTTCCGGCAGATCATAAAAAACGAAGGTGCCTCATCGATTTTGAGGCACCTTCCCCAATAGTCTGATATTATTCGGATAGTTTACTTGCCAAGATCCGCGGTGAAGAAACTCACGATTGCGGTGTTCAGAGCATCGACTGTGGCTGGATCCTGCCCATAGAAGTTATAGGAGTGATCCAGGATACTTTCCGTAATGACGGTAGAACCGAATGCATCAGCGCAGTTCTGGGAAACAGAAGGACTTACGATGGAGTCATTGGTGGAGTAGATGGTCAGAGAATTGCCGTCGTATTTTGCAGCTGCCAGTTCTGCCATATCTTCCCCGTAGGCTTCAAGGTCATTGAAAAATTCATTGGAGAGAAGCTGTTCGCCATATGCGCCGGGGAACGGATACATATCATCGGTACCCTTGATGGTATCCTTCATCATATCGTAGTTTTCCTGCCCGCCGAACATGATGACCATATCCGCAAGGGAAACAGCCGGTGCCACGAAGACGATGGAATCAAATTTAATCATATCTTCGATGAGCATCTGTGAAACGATGCGTCCGCCCATGGAGTAACCCATAGCCCCGACTTTCTCGGTCCCGTAGGTTTCTTTGGCGTAATTGATGACATCCAGAACATCATCGCACATGTAGGACATGGCATTGAGATGATAATCTTCAGCGGATGCGCCGCAGCCCGGAAAATCGAGTTCAGCAACGAGCATGCCGTTATCGGCAAGGCCGTTAGCGACAATATCGTATCCGCCCCATTCATTGTGATTACCATGATGACCATGGATCAATACGACAACTGCTGCCGGATCTTTTTCCGGCAGAAGAAAATAAGCAGGAATATTTGCTTCACGGGTGGTTGAAGGAACAGAAACCTCCAAATAATCCGCATCCGCGAATACTCCGGTGCTGACGACAAAAAGCATTACAACCAGGACAACAAACAACAATTTTTTCATATTTCTTCCTTTCCTGACATAGTGACCGGCAATCAGCCAATATCATTATACCCCCGTTTCCCGATTCATTTTTCAGATGATTTTTCTGTGGAACCGCGGTGTGCACTGACCGGATACGGGCATATCAGAGCAATGACCCGTATTTATGGATCTCACGGTTCAGGTTTTCATAAAACTGTCCTATGTGAATTCCATCTACAAGCGCATGGTGGACCAGGAGTGAAACAGGCATTATAACTTCTCCGTTTGCATTTGTTTCATATTTTCCCCACGTTATTCTGGGATTGGACTCTGAACCTCCGACAGGCTGGATCAGAGCGCTGTAATGGAACCAGGGAACGGTAGAAACAAAATACATGCTTTCCACATTCTCATCTTCCGTGATCCCGTTTTCTGTACACTTTTTTCTGGCTTTTTCGGCCTGAGCATAATACATTGGGAGTTCCATGTGGTGATGGATGGTGCAGTAGCAGTAGGTCGAGTCAGGCAGCAATTCAATATGAGACGTCGGACATTCAGCGTATTCAACGATCTGGTCGCCCCGGATCCTCTGCCTGAGTTCTTTCACATCATCCGCAGCCAGTGCCGCGGCATGGAGGATGGTCAGATAAAAGGAGCAATTATATTTTTTGCTGTATTGCAGGGCTTGTGTGACATCAATATTTACCGTTGTGCCTGCATAAGGATATTGAAGTGATCTGAAGTAATCAAAATGAGCTCTGCGTTTATAGTTTTGCATATCAAGTATTGTATAAGACATGTATCCCACCATTTATGTCTGGAATCAGATTTCCTGTAAAAATTTTTCCGAAAATGTCTGTTTTTCTTCGAACATGTAATTATCCTCTTCCGGTTCCTCCGGCGGCCATTCAGCCGGTTCCTCTTCTTCATCTTGCAGTCCTGCCAGGTCTTTTCCGACCGGCTGAAGAATAACCTTACCGCAATAATCGAGGAAACAGATCTCACAGCGGGGATCTTCACCCAGAGTGGTTTTCAGAGCCGCGCGGTAGTTTTCAAGCTGCCTGCTGTGATCTTTAACAGCATTGTCAAAGGCATTGACATCTTTGAGATCATCCGTCTTAAAATCGATGATCTTATAACCTTCCCTGTCTTTCATCAGAAGATCAATTACCCCGTTAACCGTGAAGTTCCACTTCGTAAATGAGAACGGGACCTCATGCCGGCGTTCCTCTGCGGATTCAATTAACGTAAATGCTTCGCTTTTTCTGAAGCGTAAAAGCAGCATTTCCGCTTTTTCGATCGCTGCCTGCTGTTCACCTGTATCCAGATTATCAGACAGCATCAGAATTTTCCGGAACGCGTCCTTCAGTACGGGATCTGACCTGTTCTCCTCCGGGAAACGCCATAATTCCATACCATTGTGAACCAGATTCCCGACAGCAAGAGCGAAAGGATTTCCCGGCCTTCTCGGCTTTTCAGTTCTTTCCGGCAGCGGATCCATCAATGAACAGTCGTTTCTGACCGTTATTTCGGAAACAGCCTGATCCGGAGAGAAAGCCGGAGCGGCAGGAAGTTCTGAACTGCAGCGGATCATGACCGTTTCTCCGCCGAGTCCCCATGCGGGACCGATATTTTCACCCGGCTGCAGCATTTCATCAGGCAATTCCGCTGTCAGACGTCTCAGCCATGAATCTTTCGTTCCGCCCGCGGCAGGTTTATTCCCGACGAAAATGATCCGGTATTCCGCGCGGGTCGCAGCAACGTAAAACAGGCGCAGCCATTCAGCTTTGTCCCTGTCATTATCCAGTTTCTGCGCGTCCAGATACTGCGGGACTGCGGGAGAGCTGTAAAATACCGGAGCTCCGTCTGAATTTGCAGAAAACTGAGGATAATGAGGGCGGGATTCATTCTCTGCGATGACAGTTACCCTGAATTCCAGCCCCTTTGCCTGATGGATCGTCATGATACGGATCGCGCCGTTGTTATCGGAAGGAGCTTCACCTTCTCTGGCGCCGGTTTCCTTAATGTTTTCAAGGTATTCCAGAAATTCGGATACCGAGGTAAGCCCGGATTCGCGGGCTGTCAGCAGGAGCTTGTCAATATTCAGCCACGCACGGTCACCGGAATCAAACGCGAGCATGGTGCGAATCCCTGTCAGACGGCAGGCTTCTTCGAGAACTTCATCCAAAGGAACCTGCCCGGTCAGACGGATCAGGCTGCCCAGAATAGAACGGGCTCTTTCCAGTTTTTTCTGTTTGTCTTCAGTTCCGTAACTGAAACCTTCATCTGTCAGCGCCTGATAGAAAGACATCTTTATCCCGCCCCTGTTTGCGTATTTGTATACCAGAGCAGCCATCTCAAGGGAAAAACCGATGGACGGACTCAGAAGAAAACCGGTCAGCGCCACATTGTCGTGAGGGTTTTCAGCTGCATGAAGGGTGTTCAGGATATCCCTGATCTCGGGACGGTCGTAATAACCCTTCCCGGCCACTGTCACATACGGGATTTGCCACGCCTCAAGAGCATCCTCAAACTGTTTGAAATCATTGGAATTGCGGCAGAGTATTGCTGCATCGTTCCAGGTATGGATCAGTCCTGCATCCATCAGTTCCGTCAGACGCTGAGCGAGCATCCGTCCGGCACATTCGCCTTTTGGATCATCCGCCTTTTGCTGAATATCGGAGATAAGAACTTCAACACTTGGCTGCACCTTTAGGAGCGGATCCGGCTTATTATACGGCATTTCCGGCGTGCTCATGGCTTCATAAGCCGCGAAGTATTCCTTGCCGGCAAGATCAGCGTCCGCCATAACCTTTTCAAGCAGTCCGCCCATGGGCGCAAGCAGTTCCGGTTCTGTCCGGTATGTCGTATCCAGAAGGACATCCTTCCCTTCATATTCCAGAATTTCAGCACCGCGGCGGTCGAACAGAGCAACATTGGTTCCGCGGAACCCGTAAATGCTCTGTTTCTTATCTCCTACCGCGAAAAGCCTGTTATGTGACGGATTCAGCAGCGTGAACAATTCAGCCTGCGCGTCATTTGTGTCCTGAAACTCATCCACCAGAAGTGCCCTGATCTGAGAGGTCCATGCTTCTCTGATCTCCGGCCGCTTCCGGAGAAGATCCAGGGTCATTGTTTCCATGGCTTCAAAATCTATAGCCTGTGAAGAATCCAGCATCTTCAAGTATTCATTGCGGATCGAAGGCCAGAGCTTCCTCAGACAATTTTCGGCCTTATCATAATCTTCCCAGAAATCCTTATACCATTGGATATCCCGGCCCTTATCATCAGCTTTCAGAAACGGGAAATCAGTCGTCAGCTGATCACGGAACTTCATCGCGCCGGCTTTCATCTGTTTATTGCCCTGTCTGAAATCCCATCCGATGAAAGGACTGTAAAAATGTGCGGCAGCATCCGCCGGATGGCTGCATGTTTTGAGAATTTCCATCCCTTCATCATAAGTATTGACCAGACGCCGGATATTGTCAGCGAGATTCCCGGCTCTCCTGTCAAAATCAGGGCTCTGCGTATCTTCGCGGTATTCCGCAATGATTTCGGAATACTTCGGGTCTGAAAGGAATTCGTTAACCTTCTTTCTCAGATAATAAACGGTCTTTTCACCGGGAACCGCCATCAGTTCATCGGTTTTTCCGCGGTTTTTCAGCATTTCGGAAAGGATCCTTGTCAGCCTCTTCCCGTCATAGAAGGACAGCAGTGTTTCATATTCCCGGTCGGCTGAGATGCGGGAGATGGTTTCCTCCACGATCTGTGCTGTCAACATGGCGGAATTATTGTCTTCCAGAACGGAAAAAGCCGGGTCAAGTCCTGCTTCCGCCGGATGCGCGCGGAGGATACGTGCGCAGAGGCTGTGGATCGTTCCGATGTTGGCACTGTCCATCTCATTCAGGCGTTCAAGCCAGAACTTCTTTTCGTCCGGATCTGAATCCGACAGCCGTGCAAGCTTCATCATCTCCGTCCGGATGCGGCTCTGCATTTCACGCGCGGCTTTCCGTGTGAAGGTAACGGCTGTGATATCAGCGGGCTTCCATTCACGGTTTTCATCCAGAAGCAGGAGATAGCGGGCAACCAGCGTTTTTGTTTTTCCGCTTCCGGCTCCGGCTCGTACGAGAACGTCAACGGCTGTGCTTTCAGCCGCTTCCCGCTGGCTCGGGGATAGCCCTTTCAGAATAATATTCTTTTGTTTACCCATAAAATTCTCTCCTGACATATTTTTTGCACCACCCGGCGGCAGGACAGTAATCCGGACAGGATCCTCCCGCGGGATTCGCCGGAAATGCCGCGTCACGGATCCCTTCGCTGAACCTGTTGAGAAATTCGATATTCGGGAACTTCTCATCCTTCTGCGCGTCGTATACCATGTATTCCCTGACGGATTTATTGTTGATGCTCCAGTACATTCCTTCGCATTTAGGTCCCATACGGAGGGCATGGACGACAGCGGCGGCATAAACGCCTGCCTGGATATGGGCCCCGGCAGCGATCTCCTCTTTGCTGAAACCGGATGCGCCTGTCTTGTAATCGACCACTCTCAGGAGACCGTCTTCACGCTGATCGACCCGGTCAATGATCCCGCGGATCTGAACAGGCCCGGCACTTGTTTCAACGGTCAGCGGATCCGTGCTGCCGTTCCCTTTTCCCGGATATCCGAATTCCAGTTCCGCGCCGACACTTTTCCATCTTTCGTTCACAGGCATTTTCGTCTTCTGCGCGTCAAACATTTTCCCGATGGAATCCAGCAGTTTCTCCCTGTATTTTTCTTTCTCATATTCCCAGAGTTCTGATTCGATAAAGCCGAATTCCTTCGGTGCTGTCTCAAATACCCTGTCGATGTTTTTCTCCGCCCTGGCCAGCGCCTCGTCTTTGGAATTGTAGACCGTACCCGCCGGGAAGGTAAGTTCCATTACCTTATGGTTCAGTGAACCGATCTGGGCTGCATCCATTCCTGTTCCGGGCTCCTGCGGCTGTTCCAGTTTCATCTTTTTCATAAGGAAGTATTTGAACGGACAGGTCAGCCATGTTTCAATTGCGGAACAGCTGTACGGCGATGCATCCCTTACCGGATCCGAGATGACGTCTTTAAGTGCGGGATCGATCTCAGGACTGTATTTCCCTTTTGACTGCGAATGCAGCAGTTCCATCTCATCCCATGCATTGTCCAGCATCTCCTGCATTTTTTCCGGCGACGAAAGAGGAGCCTCTTCCGGTATCTCTTTCCGGCCGCTGCGGGCAAGGCGGAAGGCGAATTCGTTCGCTGAAGCAGCAGTTACCGCCATATTTTCCGTTACCGTAAGCAGGTTCGCCTTTTCGCTCAGGTTTTCACGGATGGTCAGCCAATAGATCGAAGGCGGCCATTCCTCGCCTTTATCTGTTTTCTGCGGCCGTGTAATTATAAGGCAGCTGTCTGAACGGGTGATTGCCTGATGAAACAGCAGATGCTGATCCATATCTGCGGGTATCCCAAGCTTTTCCCGCAGCCCGGCAGTGAGGATCAGATCCTCATGCCCGGCGCATGGAAAAATCCCTTCGGCGAATCCGGTAAGTATAATGATCTTCCAGCGGCATCCGCTTGTCTGACTGATATCTCCGACAAAGATGCGGTCGGCAGCGAATTCCTGCTCCGTCTGGACTGCCGCATCCATTTCCGTTTCCAGTTCATACAGGAATTCTTCATAGGCGGCTGAGGGCTGATTCAGCCTGTCCTCACAGAAAGCGATTCTTTTGAGCAGGGCTTTGAAATCCTCCTCGAAAGACCTTCCCTTTTTATCTTCGATTTGTTCATAGAACCGGATCGCATCCAGCAGGTTTTCAAGCCATTTTATCCATTCGGTGCGCGATCTTCTTCCTTCCGGAGGAGTCACCATTCCTGCAAATTTCAGAAAGCTCTCCCGGATACGTTTCAATTTTTCGGGTTCGGGATATTCATAGACCTTTCCTTCATCCGATTCTTCATCATCATGTTTTTTCGTTTTTCGACTCTCATCGGAAGTGCTGATTGCATCCGAGAAAGCTGATTCCCATTCTTCAAGGCCGCTGATGATGTTCATTTTTCTGCCGATCTGATCGATCACAAACAGATCTCCGCCGTAATCTCCGCCTGATTCATCTTTCGGATCCGGACATCCGGAAAGGAACGGAAGGCGAAGCACGGACAGAATTTTCATCGTTTCAAACTCTGGATAAAGATGCATCAGACGTTTCAACGCGGAGGCCGCCGGCGATTCTGAAAGCGCCTGTTTCCGGGAAAAACGCAGCGGAATTCCCATTTCACGTCCGAACTGACGGATTATGGGAGCATATGCTTTCATGTCAGGAACGAATACTGCGCATTCGCTCGGGCGGATACGGCTGTCAGGTTGTTTTTCACTTTCTTTGATCTGTCTTTTGAGTTCCCGGAGTGCTTCCCGTACTTCCGTTGTCCGTGATGAGGCTTCGATCATCAGGAAAGCATTTCGTGCGGCAGACACTTTCTGAATTTCATTATTTTCTGAACTGACGGCAGGATAGATGACCCGGTCCGCCAGCCGGAGAATTTCAGAATTCTGTTTAAAGGATTTCAGATGAATACATTCGGCGTGAAGTTCCGAACAGATGATATCCGCGTTTTTCATGATCCGCTGATCCGTGGGATTGGCTGAAACCGGGTTTGCGGGAAGGGTGATCAGGATCTCATCGCAGTATGGCGATAAGCTTTGGAGGAGCTTCCTGCAGTCTTTGTCAAGTTCATCGAAACCGTCTGCGACAAGAAGCGGACATCCGGAAAATGCTGACGGGTCCTGCTTCAGATGATCCGCAGCTGCTGACAGCAGACCGGAGGAGCCTACCCAGTTGTTTTCTTTCAGGATGTCAAGATACTCGCGGTAAACACGGGCTGTATCTGCTGCTTTCGGCTCATCACCGGCAGTTTCCTCCAGCATTTCCGGGGTGACGCAGCCGTGAAGAAGCGTGCGGATCGTCTGTTCAAAGACGGAAACCAGCCCCGGTTTTTTGCGGATCGGATCGAAATACTGCAGCGGTTTTTTCTTTGAAGCCTTTTCTATCGCCTCGCGTATACACAGCGTATCCAGGCCGGCCGGAATAAGCTGAGGCGTCCGGATGGATTTGTTCAGGATCTCCATGGAGAGTTTAGAAAAGGAACTGATTTCTGTTCCGATAAATCCCCCGCCGTGTCCTGATGTTCGGGATTTTCGTGAAAGCATCTGTTTCCAGTATGCCATCTGCATTTTGTCCGGAACAATGACCCTGACCGGAGCCAAGGGATTTTTTATCCGGATTTTGCGGATTTCTTCAATACAAAAGGAGGTTTTTCCTCCGGCCGGTTGAGAAAGAATAAGTTTTACTGTCAAGATTTCCTCCTCAGGTAATAATTCCAATGTGAACAATGCAGCAGTATGGTTCACTTCATCCGGAAACGGGTAATCCGCCGATTCGAAAGAAACCGCGCTGCTTTATTTAATAAATAGTTAATCTTCACTGATATTGTATCGAAAAAAAAAGATATTTTACTGAAATATCTAATAAGATATTGTCAATTTTCGACATTAAGTCTTATTAATCGGACTTGTAAAATGAAGCGGTCTTTTTTCCGCAGTTTTTACTGACATGTTTAGGATAATAATTATCCCTGCAAAATGTTGTACTTGACGTTCGTCAATATTAATATAATAATCAAATTTATATTGGAGATATGCCATGCCGGAGATTACCCGATTTTCGGAATTATCATTCGGATGTTTAATAATGACCAGATCAGACAATGAGTCTTATGCGAAAGGTTTTTGAAAATAGATCTGCCGAAGGGATTCCGGCATGGAATTGAACATCATTCTGATCACGGTTTCCGCCGGGGTGATCTTATCTTTCAGGATCCACTCACGGGTCATACCGACAGCGCCGTAACAATAAAGACGGATGCTGTAACGGAGCTGTGTGTCCAATGTGTCACTGCCGAGGATCTCCATCGCGGCCCGTGTATACCGTTCCACAAAGTATTCCAGAATGTACTGCCACATCGGCGTCTGGCTTTTATCCTCATAGGCCCGCTCATAGAAGATGAAGTCTTTCCGTGCCCGGTTCATGCTTTTGGTTGCGGACTCGACCGAGATCACATCTGTTTCAAAAGCGGACTGGAAAAAGATCCACGCCACCAGGTCATATTTATCCTTGAAGTGGTAATAAAAAGTCGGACGCTCGATCTCCGCCGCTTTGCATATCTCTGTGACCCGGATCTTTTCGATCGGTTTGCTGACCATCAGTTTTTTCATTACGTCAGCGATCCATAATTTTGTTCTTTCAGCCATTTCCTGCCTCAAATTCTTACAATATTTGATATATGTAATATTTTATTACATAATTCATTTTTTGTATATGGAAAAATCTGCCCATTTTCTGTAAAAGAGAATCGTAAGGCATTCAGCGTCGGAAAGGTTTGAAAAATGGATTTTTTGGAACTTGCAAAACAAAGATATTCGGAACGGTATTTCGACAGCCGTCCCATCGAACAGGAAAAGCTGGACCGTATTCTTGAGGCCGGCAGGATCGTCCCCACGGCATGTAATTATCAGCCGCAGAAATTCTTCCTGATCCGCAGCGAAACAGCGCGCGCGAAGCTGAAGACGGTCACTCATTTTCACTACAACGTACCGCTGATGATCCTGGTCTGTTATGACGCTCGTGAAGTGTGGACAAACCCGGGCGACCGTTATTACCGGAATTACAACTCCGGCGAACAGGACGCCTCCATTGCAGCAACGACCATGATGTATGAGGCGGAAGAACTCGGCATCCACACGATCTGGATCCGGGGTTTCGATTCCCAAACGGTTTCTGAAGTTTTCGGACTGCCTGAATATATGATCCCGGTCATGATGCTAGGTCTTGGATATCCAAATGAAAAAGCGAAAGCAAACGCATGGCATTACAAGCGCAAGCCCATCGAAGATTTCGTATTTGAACTGAATTGAAGAGGACAATGATAATGAACAGAGTATGTGAAATTTTAGGTATCGAAAAACCGGTCGTCCAGGCTCCGATGACATGGATCACTTCACCTGAACTTGCAGCAGCTGTCTCCAATGCCGGCGGGCTGGGAATTCTGGGATTCAACGCGGGTTTTGAGACCGGGAAAACCACACCGGAGGAAACGGCTGAAGAGATGCGGAAGGTTATCCGCCGGACCAGGAAACTTACCGATAAACCCTTTGGCATGAATGTAATGACATCTGCCTTTGATGGTGCCGGGTTCTCAAAGGCAACGATTCAGGTTTGCAAAGAAGAAGGCGTTCCGGTCCTGGCTGCTATCGGCACGCTTGACGCAGCCCAGATAAAGGAATGGAAAGATGCCGGATTCAAGGTGATCTACCGGGATATGTATCCGACTGTCGCCTCCGCAAAGGCCGCAGAAGCCGCGGGGGTGGATATCATTGTCGCGACCAGCTGTGATGAAGGCGGCGGTATGCCGGTTGAAGCGACCGGAACAATGGTCAAAACAGCTTTGATTTCTGAAGCAGTCGATATTACTGTATTGGCTGCGGGAGGTATCGTCAATGAAGCACTGGCAAAGGCAAGCGCCTGTGTCGGCGCGGAAGGCGGTTATGTCGGAACGCGTTTTGTCCTTTCAAAGGAATGCCGTGCCGCCCAGACTACGAAGGATGACATCCTGAACACAGGAGCGGATGATTTTATTGTCCTGACAGAAGCAGGCGGTTATCTGAAATGGCGCTGCACGCCGAATAAGGTCGCGAAAGCCGCTGTTGAAGAGAACGCAAAGGGCAACCTGCAGCCCTCTATAGGAAGTTTTTTCGCGGGAATGCTCAAAGGTGATATGGATGCCGGGATAAACACGGTATCCAGCGCGGCGAGCCTGATCCGCAGTATTGATTCATGCGGGGAGATCGTCAATGAGATCGCCCGCGGATATTCAAATTGAGAATGGAGAAGAAAATGGGAAGATTTGACGGAAAAGTAGTTTTGCTGACCGGTGCCGGTCAGGGTTTGGGTGCAGCCGCGATGAAGCTTTTCGCGAGAGAAGGAGCTGCCGTTGTCGGTACAGCCCGCAGAGATGCGAAGGTCCAGGCTGTGATCGATGAGCTGAAACAGGAAGGTGATTATCAGCTTCTGGCACTGCACCAGGATGTAAGTCTTCGGGAAGACTGGGAAAAAGTCGTCAAAGCTGCGGTTGAAAAATTCGGAAAAATCGATATTCTGGTAAACAATGCAGCCCAGGTCACCAATACCGATATCCTGCACTGCACGGAAGAAGAAGTTTTGAGCGTTTTCAAGACGAATGCGCTTTCCATCATTCTCGGCATCCAGACGGTCATGCCGGAATTTGAGAAACTCGGCAAAGGTGTGGTCGTGAACGTGAACTCCCTTGCGGGTATCGTTTCCGGTGATGCAGACGGCGGTTCCGCCCCTTACAGCGCATCAAAAGGCGCCGGCAGATCACTGACAAAACACGCCGCGTATTATCTGGCATCGAAGAATGTCCGCGTGAATTCCGTACACCCCGGACCGATCGCAACCCCGATGCTGGAAAAGGCTCTGGAAGAAAATCCGGCTGTCGCAGCACGGGTGAAGGAATACAATCCGCTCCCGCCGTATGTTTCCGGCGCGGAAGATGTGGCGAATGCCATTCTTTTCCTTGCAAGCGATGAAGCTGCCTGCATAACCGGTGCGGAACTGGTGGTCGACTGCGGTCATCTGGTAATGTAACATCAGATCGAAAGGAAGAACATCTTGCATTTTTCCGATACTGTTTACCGGAATCCATACTGGCCGACCTTTCCGCTGCTGCAGATCACGCAGGGCTGTACGCACAACAGATGTAAATTCTGTACGATGTACAGGAACGTGGATTTCCGGATGCAGCCGATGGAATGGATCGAAGAGGACCTGCAGGAATTGGCTGCCATCGTTCCCGAGGCCAAAACGATCCAGCTGCTTTCCGCTAATCCACTGTGCATGACCTACGACAAACTGGCTCCGATTTTTGAAATGATCAACCGCTATCTGCCGAAAATGGAATACATCTACGCAGCAACCCGTGTGACAGATATCCGGAACAAGACGGTCGATCAGCTGAGAATCCTGAAGGATCTTGGAATGCGGGAAATATCATTAGGAGTTGAAAGCGGTGATGACTGGACGCTTGAACGTGTGAACAAAGGATATCACGCTGAGGATATCATCGGGCAGTGCGGGAAACTTTCGGAAGCGGGTGTCGATTTCTGGATGTCGTTTCTGAATGGTGTTGCCGGTAAAGCGCACAGTATCGAGCATGCGGTTCATTCAGCAGAGGTTTTCAGCAAATGCGATCCCATGCTGGTCGGAACCGGCGGACTGGTTCTTTTCCCGGGAACGCCCCTTCTGGAGGAAGCAAAACAGGGAAAATTCGATCCGCTCTCTGAAAAGGATATGCTGGTCGAGCTGAAAACTTTTGCCGAGCATCTGACCTGTGACTGCTCCTTCATCACCCATCATACCGTTTCCGGAAAGAATTTATCCGGTCCGAATTTTCTACAGCGAAAGGGTAAGATCATCGCAGCCCTCGATCATGAGATACAGAACGGAGACATGGAAAAGCTTGCTGCGATCCGCCGGAACAAGAAATCTTTATAACGGAAACAATTTCAAACGAATAAAATCGACTTTGTGATTTCAGTCAGGTGATCAGCAAGCTGATCCGGATCCTGACTGAAATCATTTTCTACCCAATATATAATGCAATTAAAAATCACTCCGTTCCATGCCATGATACGAAGTTTAAAATCGTCATTAACTGTATCTATGGTTTGGTTAATTTTATTCAGGATCTCCATTCCCAAACCAGCCTTAATCAGCAGCGGAATTTTTTTCCGATGTTTGTATACCGTTCGAAGAATGATTCTCCAGTTCAGACCTACATCCGGTCCCATGGCTCTTCTGATATCATCTGCGACTGTTTGGATATCATCCAGCAGCACATCGGTCACTAAATAAAAGTTCCGATAAAAGCCGCCTCGTGAAACTCCGGCGGCTTTTGTAAGATCGATAACTTTGATCTGACCGATGTCCTTCTCTTCCAAAAGCTTATAGAGCGCATGTCTGAGACAGTCCACGATCAGATCGTTTGCTCTCTGCAGGTTCTCTATTCTTTTCTCTCTGTTCGGCATGATCAGTTTTTCCTTTATTGTTTACTCGAAGTAAAAAGATATTGACCGGAATCCCGAAACGCGGGAGCAAAATCTTCAGAAAACTGGAGAAGATATTCGCCGGAAAGCAGGCAAAGAAAGAGAAAAAATAAGATTACGACGTTTTGCTAATCCAGAAAAAAGCTTATGGGACTTTTGCTGTATAGGGCGATTCTTCCGCGGCTGGCTCGCAGTACAACAGACAGTGCTGCTTCAAATTCATAAAGTCTATGAAAAAACACCTCGCAAATATCATCACATCGGTCAGAATCATCCTGCCGCCGCTTTTATTCCTCTCCAATGAGTTAACGGGCCTGTTCATTATTGTTAATCTGATCTGTGCCGCAAGGGACCTTTTAGATGGTCCCATTGCGCGGATAACAAACAGCACCGGGACAACAGGCGCGATTTTGGATACTACAGGTGATATCCTGATGTATACCGGAATGATGAAGGTAATGATCGTATCAAGGAAGATACCAATTTGGTCAGTGAAATGGCTCGCTGCCACGTTGATTGTGCATATTATTTCCGTGGTAATCGCTTTATTCTGGTTTGGGAAAATATATTTTATACATTCCGCCTCGGGAAAGGCTTTAGGTGGCGCAGTATTTTTGATTCCGTTCGCGTTTATCATCGGGACAGGTTCCGTACATATGGCGTTGACATGCGCAGTTTCGACCTATTCTTCTATAGAAGCTGTCGTGATACAGATCCGTACCAAAATTCCGGACGCAGATGTCTGGTCATGGAAAAAACTGATTCGAAAAAACGAAGGCGCAGCAGCACTTCCGGGAAAAAACGGAGAGACGGTCAATAGATGAATACGTAAGACACAAATGAACGAGAGACACTTGTGGAAGTAAAATCCGACAGCGAAGACCTGACCCGGCAGGACCGTTTTCTTGTTAGTATTCTCCTGACGATTGCAGTAATCACCATGCTTGTCTGGAACAGGTTCCCGAGCTATTATCCCATCTGCTGGGCACTGTCGCCGTGACCTTTGTGAATTACGGGTTTAATGCCTCAGTTCACAGTAAGATCATCAATCGGCACATCACGCCGGCGCTGACGATGTGCATAACCATGATGGGCGCGGCGGTTATGACTTCCGCTGCACTGAGTACAGATGCTCAGGAATTGAACAATGTGAGCACCAACGGAAAAAAGGTCATTGTCCTCATTTCAGACGGCAACCGGGGTTCGGATCCCTATCTTGAGTCAAATCAACAGATTAATTTTATCCAAGATTCCGGTTATCCGGTTTATTCCTGGGGCGTGGCTTTTTCTGAGGAATTAATGGGTGGCAGCTGGTCTATAATCCTGATTATCTTTCACAAATGAAAGATATCAGCAATCTGAGCACGGATGGTGATGAGATAATTGTTCCACTTGGCGGCGAAGAAGGCGAAGTAGGAACCGCAATGATGGGTTTTTCAATAACAGTGATGCTGACCAAGCTGGATGGTTCGGGATTCAGTGTTTCTGTTGAATTAATAGATGGCAACCCTGCTGGTTTGGCAGAGACAGTAAAAACGGTATTATCGGATTGGGCGGTGATCCTACGATTTCAAGAAGGCACTTCTCTCTGACCTATTCCTCTGCGGACAGAAAGGTGATCCTGCAGGACAGTAGGTATATGAGCGGAACTTATCTTGTATATCCCGATGGGAAAGAACGAATTTACGGACCTGTGCAGTTACACGATGGTATGGTGATCGGTGTTGCGGATAAAGACTTTCGTTTTGAAAAAACCGGTAAGTAGGGAGCATTTCAAAAACAGACTGATAATAATACAGGATAATGTTAATTAGATTGAATTGGCTAATAAAATGTCTCCGAAAGTGGCGGTCATATCAGGCAATTATCAAAACAGTTCGCATTACGCAGTGTCTCAATTTACTCTGAATTTATCGTACCCGCATGCTGATATAGAAAAATACCGCACCCAGCAAAAACAATGATCCTCATGCTGATCGCACCTTCCTAATAATGAGTATTCCTGAAGCTTCAGATCAGCCGGGTTTTTCGTATCATCTTCATTCCGGATCAGCTTGTCTCCCGATTCAGGAGATTGATTTGAGCGCTGTCTGAGCTTACAGGGAAAGACTTTTGTTCATGCTGCCCATCTGATAGCCGCCCAGATCCAGCGTGACATACTCAAATCCCAAAGACTGTAAGTACTGGTTGACGGAACCCGATACTTCCGGATCAATTAATCTTTCAAATTCGTTTTTCTCAATTTCAATACGCGCGATCTTTTCATGCAATCTTACGCGTACCTGATGAAAGCCCAGATCCGATAATTGCTGTTCGGCCTTTTCTATCATACGAAGTTTTTCACCTGTGATCTCATCGCCGTAAGGGATCCTGGTGGCAAGGCATGCAAAAGAAGGCTTGTTCCAGGTAGGCAGCACCATCTCCTGCGAAAGAAGACGGATCTCTTTTTTTGTCAATCCGACCTCTTTCAGCGGACTTTTAATGTTCAGCTCCTTGATCGCACGCAGCCCCGGGCGATAATCTTTCAGATCATCAAAATTGGACCCTTCCGCAACATAAGCATATCCTCTTTCTTCAGCCGCATTCAGAAACGCAGAAAACAGCTCTTTTTTGCACAGGTAACAGCGGTCCACCGGGTTGTTTCGGAAACCGGGAATCGACATCTGATCAACTTTAACGATGACCTGTTCAATACCGAGGGCTCTGCAGAATTCGGAAGCCTCTGTCTGTTCCCGTTCCGGAAAAGATACCGACCGCCCCGTGACCGCGATCACATTGTTTCCAAGCGCTTCACGGGCAATGCTCAATAAAAAAGTTGAATCAACACCCGCGGAAAAAGCAACGGCTACGCGTTCCAGCTGCTTCAAATAAGAAATCAGCTCTGACTTTTTATTATGTAATTCGTCCATGCTTTATTCCGGATCTTCGATAAGCCTGCGGGCTTCTTCGATACTGATGTTCTGATTATCGGCGAGTCCGGAAAGATCATCATACTCATACTTTACCCGCCTGACGCCATATCCCTGAGAAACTTTTCTCCTGACCTTCCCATATGGTGTGGTAAGCTCCTCAACCTTTCTTTCCAGAACATAACGGTCAGCATATGTTTTTCGGATGCCGATCGTTGTTGTATGTTTAAAAATGATCCTGACGATGCTTTCTTCATCCTGAGGCCGGCAGAGCGTCTGGATCAGTGTTCCCGGCCGGCTCTTTTTCATTCCGACCGGAGTCGTGAAGACGTCAAGGGCGCCTGCTTCAAACAGTTTTTCCATCGCATATGAAATGGATTCCGCTGTCATATCATCAACGTTGCAGGAAAGTTTGACGATTTTTTCCATTTTGTCTTCAGTTTCGCCCAGCATGGCACGGACGCAATTGGCAGCAGGAAAGTCCTTTTTCCCCATGCCATAACCGATCGCGGAGGTTTTCATGACCGGCATGTTCCCGAAGCGTGTCACGAAATGCTTCAAAAGCGCTGCGCCTGTCGGTGTGCAGAGTTCCCCCTTGATCTCACCCCCGTATGAGGGAATATTCTGAAGAATATAGGCTGTGGCAGGTGCGGGAACCGGCAGGATACCATGCGCACATTTCACATGCCCGCTTCCGACATGAACAGGGGAGGCGACGACTTCATCCGGATCCAGTTCGTTCATTAAAAGGCAGACAGCGGTTATGTCTGCGATCGCGTCCATGGTCCCGACTTCATGGAAATGGATATCTGTTACAGGAACACCGTGAACATGACTTTCGGCTTCCGCGATCAGCTGATAGACGCTCAAAATGTTATCTTTTACCTTGTCGGGAAGATTCAGATGATCCCGGACAATATGATCAATGCCGTGAAGATCATTATGTGAATGTCCGTGCTCGTGATGATGTTCATGATCGTGCAGATGATGTTCGTGATCGTGCAGATTTAAATGCAGGTGATCGTGCATATGCGTATGAAGATGAACGTGTTCGTGATCATGTTCATGTTCGTGTTCATGTATCTCACTGTTTTCTTCCTGTCCGTGAACCAAGACGGAGATATGTGTTCCGGTAATACCACATTTTTCTGTACGTTCTTTTTTGAATTCAACATCAGGAATACCGACCGAATTCAGCCGGCTGATGAAATCATCCGGATCAGGTACAAGTTCAATCAGTGCCGCCGTCAGCATATCTCCCGCGGAACCCATCCCGCAATCCAGGTACAATGTTTTCATTTTTTTACCTCCATATGGTTGATCATGCTGGCAAGATAACCCGCGCCAAAACCGTTATCAATGTTGACTACGGAAACACCGCTGGCGCATGAATTCAGCATGGAAAGAAGAGCGGAAAGCCCATGGAAGGATGTTCCATAACCTACACTGGTAGGAACAGCGATAACCGGGCAGTCAGCAAGTCCGCCGATCACGCTGGCCAAAGCCCCTTCCATTCCCGCGATGGCAATGATCACGCTCGCGTTCATGATTTCCTCCATGTGAGAAAGCAGACGGTGCAGGCCGGCAACCCCGACATCATACAGGCGGACAACTTCATTTCCGAAACATTCCGCGGTCAAAGCTGCTTCTTCCGCGACAGGAATATCACTGGTGCCGCCGGTAGCCACCACGATCTTACCGATCCCGGTCGGGGCGGGGATTTCTCCCGCGATGCCGATCCTGCATTCAGGATAATATTTCAGCCTGACAGAACGGGAAACAATGTCTGCCGATTCCGGTGAAAGACGGGTGATCAGAATGTGATTTTCCCCGTTATTTTTCATAGTCTCAGCGATCGCGGCGATCTGTTCCGCTGTTTTTCCCGCTCCATAGATCACCTCCGGAACACCCTGACGGACACTGCGGTGCAGGTCGACCTTGGCAAATCCAATATCTTCAAACGGACTGGTTTTCAGACGCAAAAGGGCATCATCTACCGAAAGCTCTCCGTTTTTTACTGATTCCAAAATAGTTTTTATTTCAGTTTTCACAAATTCACTCCAAGTGTATTCGATATTATAAAGCAATTTGCTCACGGCGGGCTTCAAAAGACATACTGATGAAGTAAAAAGACAGACTCAGGAGCATAATGCAGATGCCCGGCGGAAGCAGATAATGATAGGCACGGCGCATAAAGGCACCGCGCCGATAAGCAAGATTAACCATTGTTCCCCAGGTTGGGGTGTAAACATCCCCGATACCAAGGAAACTCAGGGTAGATTCCATCATGATACATGAGTTTACACCTAAAAGGAACCGGAACAGAAGCAAATCATAAAGATCAGGCAGAATATGGTGAAAAATGATATGGATCCTGCTGAATCCCTGGATCCTGCAGGTCTCGATGAAAGGCTGGCTGTTCAGATGAATTACCCGTGCCCGAACATTTCTGGCGGTTCCCACCCAGCCGAACAGTGCGATCAGAATGATCAATTCTGCCGCGGAATGTCCGACAAATGCCGAGATAACGATCAGGGTGATCAGATGAGGCAGCATCATGAAAATATTGATCATTCCGTTGAAAATCATACCGGGGATGCCCGGCAGAGTCGACAGCATACCAACCATTGCTCCGAAAAACAACATCAGCAGGCTGCTTGACAGACCGATAAGCAGGGTTTCTTTTGTGCCATAGACCAGCTCCGTGAAAATGTCATACCCCAATGAATTTGTGCCAAGGAGATGGTCAGCAGAAGGGAGAAGCCAGGGCTTATCCATGTCTTTCAATCCATAGGATGTAAAGACAGCAGGAAATAAAGCCATGACCAGAAAAAAGGACAGCAGCAGGCAGCCCGGGACAAATAACGGAATGCGGTCTCTGTTCATGCTTCCCGGCCTCTTTCCTGATAGCGAACTCTCGGGTCGATCAAAATACATATGATATCCGTGAGAATGATCGAAAGGACACAGATCCCTGTTGTAACAAAAAGAATTCCCTGCATCAACGGATAATCCAGCGTGTAAACTGCATCTGAAAGAAGCTTCCCCATCCCATTGATGGAAAAAATATTCTCAATGACCAGTGATCCGCCGATACATACACCTACACTCATCCCGATCATGGAAATGAAAGGCTGCGCAATATTTCTCAGAATGTAGTGATATTTTATTTTGTTGTCTGAAAGCCCGCGCTGTTTTGCATAAAGAATGTATCGTTCATTGACTGCAGCCCTGACACTGCTGCGCATCAGCAGATACCGGGAAGGCAGCATTCCCAGGATCAGTGTGGTGACCGGCAGGATCAAATGAATGATCCGGTCTTTCAAAAATCCCGGCATTCCCGGATGGATGTCAGCGCTGTTCAGACCTGCATAGGGGAGTATTTTCCAATAAAATCCGAACAGAATGACAAAAGTCAGCGCTAAAAGAAAGGATGGCGCTGCGTTCAGGATGATCAGTCCTGTGGTGGAGAGTCTGTCAGACCGGCTGTCTTTGTTATATCCGGAAGACATTCCCCAGACAAGACCGATCAGGGTTGAAAAAATAACAGCCGGAAGGGTGATCTGCAGCGTTATTTTGACCCTCTCCCCGATCAGATCGGAAACATCAGCCTTTTTCTTATAAGAATAACCCAGCGTACCGTCTGTAAGGGATCGCAGATAATGAATGAACTGCCGGAAAATACTGTCGTCAAGATGCAAAGCGTCCCGATAGTATTCTATCTGTACGGCAGTCATTTCCTCTTCGGCAAACCCGGACAGATAAGCGATCGGATTGCCGGGCAGCATCCGCGGCAAAGCGAAATTCAGAATGATGACAAAGAGAAAACAAATCAGTGAAATAATAATGTTGTTCAGATACTTTTTCATTCTTATTCGCTTCCGCCTGTTGTAATTATCCTTCAAATAAGCAGGAATGGAACCTGTTTATCGGATCATGCAGGGTATCTGTCTGCAGCAGACACCCTGCATGGTTAATCAATATTTTTATTCTGTAACGGACAGCCAGTTCATGGCATTATTCAGTCCGAAAGCATTATCGATCACGATATTATCGAAACGGGCAGCGGCACCGTAAGTCAGGCAGTCCCAATACAGCGCGACCACCGGACGGTTCGCGGAATAATAATCCTGCATCGCGCCGGCTGCTTTCGTATATTCTTCCAGTGTGGATGCGGCAGACATATCTGCGAGAATGCGCTGGAATTCTTCGTCAAAGACCTGTGCTCCGCCCTGAACCGCGTGGTTTCCGTCTACATAGATCGTTCCGAGACCATTGCCCATTCCCATTCCGGCGGAAGTATAACCAAACAACGCGGCTTCCATGGTGATGTTGTTTTCAGAAAAC
>CACYHU010000007.1 GCA_902774215.1 uncultured Chloroflexota bacterium | reverse complement strand
CGGAGTGCCCGCCGGGAATGATCAGCGAAGGAGAAGCCCGGAAGAAGCTCATCGAGAAGGCACTCAGGGAAGGCGATCAGGCGGCTGTTCTGGCCATCCAGCAGGAGGACGAACCGCAATTCCGCGCCCGCTGGGAGCGCTACATCGAAACCCTGAAGAAAGAAAAAGCCATCAAAGAAGCCGCCGCAAGAGGTCCCTCCAAAGAGACCCGCAAAGCACTGCGTGAAAAACGGAAGAAGAGGAAGTAGTTATTAGTTGGTAGTTGGTAGTTGGTAGCAGCAGGCAGTCGGCAGCAGGCAGTTGGCAGTTGGCAGCAGTTGCCGGTTGCCGGTTGCCGGTAGTTGGTAGTTATTAGTTGGTAGTTGGTAGTTATTAGTTGCGAGTTGCCAGTTGCCGGTAATCAAAAAAGACGCGAAGCGTCACCTTATCTGAACTTTGAACTTTGAACTCTTTTGCCATCTGTCTGCTGCCGACTGACCACTGACCACCGACCACTGAACACTGCCCCCCACCGACCACTGACCCCTGACCACTGACTACCAACCACCAACTACCAACTACCAACTCCCATGCAAAATATCAGTGATATTCAGGAAAAATCTCACCCCCTCTCAAGATTGACTTTTTTACCCCCAAAGGCTATAATGAAAATCCGTAAAAATGCCATACCATGGCACATTCGGCGTATGCCGGATCAATCAAAATATAAGGAGAAAGAATAATGAAGAAAATTATTGCTCTCGTACTTCTTGCGCTCATGGTCCTTGTTAACGGCGCCATGGCCCAGTCAGAAGAACTGATCGCCGCTGCCCAGGCAGAAGGCGAACTGGTTGTTTACGGTTCCTGCGAAGAAGAATATCTCGCCGCAGCCACCCAGCACTTCCAGGACCTCTATGGTATCAAGACGACCTATCAGCGTCTTTCCACCGGTGAAGTTCAGGCCAAGATCGAAGAAGAAAACGGCAACCCCTCTGCTGACGTATGGTTCGGCGGCACAACCGACCCGTACAATGTCGTCGCTGCTGAAGGCCTGCTCGAAGCGGTTGAACCCGAAAACGCTGTCCACCTCACCAGCCCCATGTACCGCCACGCTGACGGCTACTGGTTCGGTATCTACAAGGGTATCCTTGGCTTCATGGTCAACCAGGAAGAACTGGACCGCATGGGCCTCGAAGCTCCGCAGGATTGGGCTGACCTCCTGAAACCCGAATACAAGAACCTGATCTGGCTGTCCAACTACAACACCGCCGGTACCGCTAAACTGGTCATCAACACCATGATCCAGAAATACGGCCACGACGAAGGCATCCAGTACCTTGTCGACCTTGACAAGAATATCGAAGTCTACACCAAGTCCGGTTCCGGCCCGTCCAAGAACGTTGGCACCGGCGAATGCGTCATCGGCATCGGTTTCCTGCATGACGGCATCACCCAGATCCTGGACAACGGCTATGACAACATCGCCCTGGTCATCCCGTCCACCGGTACCTCCTTCGAAATCGGCGCCACTGCCATGTTCAAGGGCGCTGCCCATCCGAACGCCGCGAAGCTGTGGCTGGAATATGCCCTGAGCCCGGAATGTGTTGAACTCGGCGCTGAAAACGGCTCCTACCAGTTCCTCGTCCTGGACAATGCCAAGCAGCCGCAGGCCGCTTATGACTTCGGTCTCGATCCGGAAAATGTCATGGATTATGACTTCGAAGACGCGACTGCCAACATTAAGACCTACATCAGCGAGGTCATGGATGCTCTGGCGAACTCCGGTGCCGACACCGGCGATACCAGCCGCTTCCAGACGAACTGATCTGTCCGCATTTTAATAAGGATGGCGGAATTTCCGCCATCCTTCGTTATTTTAAAGAAGCAGCCGCCGCATTTTGCGGATGAGTCAGAAAAAGAGCCCTGAAACAGAGCGGGGGTATGGGGGCCGCAGGCCCCCGGAAATCAGGCGCGGGCTGAGGCTTTCGCAGACACACGGACTTACGGTCCCGCGCCCTGCGAAGCATGCCCTCCGGCATGCAAAGCGGGCTCTTATCGCTACCGCCGCATTTTGCGGATGAGTCAGAAAAAGAGCCCTGAAACAGAGCGGGGGTATGGGGGCCGCAGGCCCCCGGAAATCAGGCGCGGGCTGCGGCTTTCGCAGACACACGGACTTACGGTCCCGCGCCCTGCGAAGCAAGCCCTCCGGAATGCAAAGTGGGCTCTTAAAGTAGAAAGGAGGAGAGATTAAATGGCAGCAAGAACGCGTCAGAGCGCGGAACTTGATCGTAAAAAGCTGTTCGGTGATCCGATCATGATCACAACGATCGTTGTTCTGATCGCTTTCCTTACCTTATTTATCCTCTATCCGCTGGCGATCCTGTTGGTTGACAGCTTTGTCGGTGATGGAGGCTTTTCGTTTTCCGTTTTCCAGCGGATCTTCGCGATGCCGAATTTCCGTACAGCCATTACCAATACGCTGAAGGTCGGCTTTGTCGTCGGGCTTTTGTCATCTTTCATCGGGCTGCTTTTTGCTTATGTGGAAGTCTATGTCCGGCTGAATAAATTCGTCGGCGGCCTGTTCAAGGTCGTCTCCATGCTGCCGGTGGTTTCTCCGCCCTTCGTACTCTCGCTTTCCATGATCATGCTGTTCGGTAAAGCGGGGATCATCACCCGCCACCTGCTCGGCATTTATGACAACAGCGTGTACGGATACTGGGGGATCGTCATCGTACAGACGCTGACTTTCTTCCCTGTCTGCTACATGATGCTCAAGGGGCTGCTGAAGAACATCGATCCCTCCCTGGAGGAGGCTGCCCGGGATATGGGCGCCGGACGCTGGAAGGTCTTCCTCGATGTCACCCTGCCGCTGATGCTCCCCGGCATCGGCAATGCCTTCTTGGTGACCTTCATTGAGTCCATCGCGGACTTCGCCAACCCGATGTTGATCGGCGGTTCCTATGATACACTGGCGACCACCATTTACCTGCAGATCACCGGCGCCTATGACAAGGCCGGTGCTGCCGCCATGGCTGTCGTGCTGCTGTGCATCACCCTCATCATGTTTGCCGTCCAGAAGTATTACCTCGAAGCCAAGACCGCTGCCACCCTTACCGGGAAAGCTTCCCGCGGCCGTATGCTGATGGAAGACAAGAGCGTCAAGATCCCGCTCACTGTCCTCTGCACGCTCGTCGCGCTCTTCGTTATCGCGATGTACATCTGCGTGCCGATCGGCGCGTTGTTCCCGACCTGGGGCCGCAAATTCTTCCCGCTCACAGGCAAATGGTTCGAGCTGGTCTTCACCCGCTACAAGGGCTTCAAAGCCTTCAAGGACTCCTTCGTCCTCTCCCTGATTGCCTCTCCGATCACCGCGCTGCTTTCCATGATCATCTCCTATCTGGTGGTCAAACGCAGCTTCAAATCCAAGGGCTTCATCGAAGCTGTTTCCATGCTGGCGATGGCTGTCCCGGGTACAGTGCTCGGCGTGGGGTACATCCGCGGTTTTTCAGGCGGCGTGTTCCATACCGGCTTTCTGCAGGGTATCTATGGTACGGGGCTGATCCTGATCATCGTCTTCATTGTCCGTTCCCTGCCGACCGGGACCCGTTCCGGTATTTCCGCCCTGCGGCAGATCGATAAATCCATTGAAGAATCCGCCTACGACATGGGCGCGGACAGCTTCAAGGTGTTTATGACTGTCACCCTGCCGCTCATCAAGGATTCCTTCCTTTCCGGTCTGGTGACCGCGTTTGTCCGCTCCATTACGGCTATTTCAGCGATCATCCTGCTTGTGACGCCGCAGTTCCTGCTCATCACGGTACAGATCAATGAGTTCGCTGAAAAAGGCTCCTACAGCCTGGCCTGTGCGTTTGCAACAATTCTGATCATCATCACCTACGGTGCCGTTCTGCTGATGAATCTGTTTACGAAATACTTCGGCACCAGCAGAAAGATCAAGGAGGATTAGTCATGGGAAAAGTTAAGAAAGGCGTACGCCTGGATCATATTTCAAAGATCTATCAGGACCCGAAGACGGGCAAGGATTTCTACGCGGTAAAGGATACATCGCTGGAAATCGAACCGGGGGCTTTTGTGACGCTGCTTGGTCCCTCCGGCTGCGGTAAGACAACGACCCTGCGGATGATCGCCGGTTTCGAAAGTCCGGATGAAGGCGAGATCTATATCGGGGATGAAGCGGTCAATGAACTGACGCCGAACAAACGCGACACTGCCATGGTTTTCCAGAGCTACGCGCTGCTGCCGCATTACAACGTGTTTGATAATGTCGCATACGGGCTGAAGCTGCGCAAGGTCCCGAAGGAAGAGATCAAAAGCCGCGTGCTGGGTATGCTCAAGCTCGTCGGTCTGGAGGGCATGGAAGGCCGGATGACCAACCAGCTTTCCGGCGGTCAGCAGCAGCGTGTCGCGCTGGCCCGTGCGCTGGTGATCGAACCGTCCGTCCTTCTGTTCGATGAACCGCTTTCCAACCTGGACGCCAAGCTCCGCGTGAGCATGCGTACCGAGATCCGCCGCATCCAGCAGGAAGTCGGTATTACCGCGATTTACGTGACGCATGACCAGTCTGAAGCGATGGCGCTTTCCGACAAGATCATTATTATGGAAAAGGGTGTGGTTGCGCAGATGGGCAATCCGCAGGAGATCTATTACCATCCGAAGAGCGAATTTGTCGCGGACTTCATCGGTGAGGCGAACTTCCTCCGCGGTCCCATGACCGTCCGCGAAGGGAATTATGTCACCCTGAATATCGAAGGAAATCCGGTCAAAGCTGTCGGTGATCCCGCTATGGTGAAGGGGAGGAATTACACGATCGTACTCCGCCCGGAGGCGGCGACCCTTGCGGACAGCGGCGGCCTTCCCTGCACGGTCGTGCTTTCCTGCTTTATGGGTTCTTATCAGAACTATCATGTGATGGTCGGAAATACGCTTGTCAAGCTTGAGGAACATAATCCGAAGAACAAACGTATATATAATGTCGGTGAAAAATGCTGCCTGGTCTTCGAGCCGGATTCTGTCCATGTGCTGGAGTCATAGCGAGTTGGCATGTTTATTGCTGAATTTTTAGGGTAGTATGAATTACATGACATTTATTTGATATTTTTCAAATATCGTGTATAATGTTAGTGATATATATTGCAAAAGCTGCTGATTGGGAAAATCAGAGGCGAAAGGAAGTGAGTATGAAAAAATCTACCGTTTTTGTTTTGTTTTTGTTGGCTGCGATGCTTCTGGGCATCACCATGGCTGCTTCTGCTGAAGACAAAAGCACCCATTGGGCAAATATCAACGTCGCATTGAACAACCTTGAAGGCGCGATCGCCCGTAACCAGAATGTCAGTTCTGCTCTCGGTGAAGTTCGCTCGGCTGTTTATAACGGTATTAAATACCTGGTAAGCATTCAGGCTAATGATCCCCGCGCGATGGAAATCATCAGATATGCGGATGAGGCTGTCAGCAATAAGAAAGATGCGAAATATCTGCTGAGCCAGGCTCATTACTTTAATAATGCGATTTTCGGTACTGAAGTTACCGGTAATTACCAACCTGTCGGCAGTTCCCATAGCTGATCGATTATAATTAACAGGCAGAAAGGGCTGTCGTACATCTTTTATGGTGTACGACAGCTTTTCTCATTAATACCATCAAAAGCAAATGCTCCGAAATGGCGGGCGGTGCCGGCGGAAGAACTTCCCGCTGCACCATGGAGATATTGCCGGGTCGGTTGAGCTTGACCGTCACCCGCCGGCTTTGGCGCCTTTAAATAACGCGAAACGGCTCATCTTTTGTTTTGGGAAATCATTTGAATGATCGTATCATCAACGGAGTGATTCAGCGGTTTATACAGGGGTGTCGGGGGACACGCGTGAGCTTGCTCAGCGCGTGTCCCCCGACTGAATTAACCGGGACGCGGGGATCACTTTCGCTGCCGGCTGACGCTTATTCCGCGTCCCTGCGAAGCACTCCCTCCCGATGGCTTTTCAAAATTATAATTTGCGGCAGCTCCTTTTGGTTCTTCCTGGTTTCTGCTGCCCGGCTGCTTATCCTTCCGGTTTCGGCATTTCGTGTTCGCAGTATATGCAGCGGTAGATCTTCTTCTCCCGGTCTGTAAGATGGAATTCCTGGACGAGCTCCTGCTCGGTCGAGGTGATGCAGCGGGGATTTTTGCATTTGACGATATCCCTCACCCGTTCCGGCAGGGTCAGGTGTTCCCGTTTGATCAGTTCCCCGTTTTGGATGATGTTGACGGTAATGCCCGGGTCGATGTAGCCGAGGATGTCGAAGTCCAGGTCAATGACCTGTCCGACCTTGATGATATCCTTTTTGCCCATTTTCGGACTTTCCGCGTTTTTGATCATGGCTACGGTGCAATCCAGCTTGTCCAGACCGAGGATCCTGTAGATATCCATGCCCCGCCCCGCGGTGATGTGGTCCAATACGATTCCGTCTTTGATTTGTCCGATGATCATGCGTTCACCTCCAGTAATTTCATGATGAGGGCCATGCGGATATATTTTCCGTTTGCCACCTGCTTGAAATAGATTGCCCGCGGATCCCTGTCGACCGCAATCGAGATCTCATTGACGCGCGGCAGCGGATGCAGGATGGAAAGGCTTTCCTTTGCATTGCGGAGCTTATCCGGGGTCAGGATATAGGTATCCTTCAGACGCATGTAATCTGCCTCGTTGAAGAACCGTTCCCGCTGGACCCGGGTCATGTAGAGGATATCCAGCTGCGGCATGGCGTCTTCCAGACTGGTGACCTCTTCATACGGGATGTTGTTGGCGTCCAGTATATCGGTGATGATGTAGCGCGGTACCTGCAGCTCTTCCGGTGAGATCAGGATGAAGCGGGTGCCTTTGTAGCGGGACATGGCGGAGATCAGCGAATGCACTGTGCGGCCGAATTTCAGATCGCCGCAGAAGCCGACCGTCAGGTTTTCAAGCGTTCCTTTTTCCCGGTAGATCGTCAGCAGGTCCGTGAGCGTCTGGGTCGGGTGGTTGTGTCCGCCGTCGCCGGCATTGATGACCGGGACGCCGGCAGACCGGGAGGCTACCAGCGGTGCGCCTTCCTTCGGGTGGCGCATGGCGATGATGTCCGCGTAGCAGCCTACGGTTCGGACTGTGTCGGATACGCTTTCGCCCTTGGAAGTGGAACTGCTCTTGCTGTCGGCAAAGCCGATCACATTGCCGCCCAGGCTGTACATCGCGGATTCAAAACTGAGGCGCGTCCGGGTGGACGGTTCAAAGAACAGCGTCCCGAGGATCTTCCCTTTGCAGACTTCGGAGTACTTTCCCGGGTTGTCGATGATGTCCAGTGCTTTCTCAATGAGCTCCCGGATCTCTTCCGTGCTCATATCCATGATATCGATCAGATTGTTCATTCTTTGTCCTATCCCCTATTCCCAATCCAGCTCTCATCCGAGGGGTTGTTGCGGAACGCGATCAGACGGTCCACGTCCTCCGGTTTGATATAACCCTCCTGCGCGGCTACCTTTGTGATGACGTCAAAATTGGTCAGGGAGTGGTTCTCCACGTTAGCTTCTGCCATCCGTTCCAGCCCCTTTTTCATCCCGTAGGTGAAGATGCTGACGATGCCGAGCACTTCCGCGCCGGCTTCACGGAGCGCATCCACTACATCGATCACGCTGCCGCCTGTGGAGATGAGGTCTTCCACGACCACGGCCTTCTGACCCGCTTCCAGTTTCCCTTCGATGCGGTTCTGCCTTCCGTGATCCTTGCTGCTGCTGCGGACGTATCCCATGGGCATGTTCAGTATATGACCGGTGATCGCGGCATGGGCGATCCCTGCGGTGGATGTGCCCATCAGCACCTCCGCATCCGGATAATATTTTCGGACAAGCTCAGCCAGTCCGTTTTCGATGTCATTCCGCACAGCCGGTGCAGTCAGTGTCAGCCGGTTGTCACAGTAAACCGGGCTTTTGATACCGCTGGCCCAGGTGAAGGGTTCTTCAGGCCGCAGGAACACGGCACCGATTGACAGCAGATCTTTTGCAATTCTTTCTTCCATCCTGTTTCCTCTTGATCTTGATTTGTTATTATCCGACGAATTCTTTCACGCAGCGCCGGTAGGCTGCCACGGGGTCTTCCGCGGCGGTGATGGGGCGCCCGACGACGATGTAGTCAGAGCCGATTTCCCGTGCTTTGGCAGGGGTGGTGACGCGCTGCTGGTCACCCTCAGGACCGTTTGCGAACCGGATCCCCGGTGTGACGGTCAGAAATCCATCGCCGCAAACCTCATGGACTTTGCTCGCTTCCAGCGGGGAGCAGACCACACCGTCCAGACCTGCGGTCTTTGCGTTGGCGGCATACTGCATCACCACTTCAGCCAGAGGCGCCTTGATCAGCAGTTCATTTTCCATGCGCTCCTGGTCAATGGAGGTCAGCTGCGTGACCGCGATCAGCAGCGGACGGGTGCCGTCAGGACGGGTGAGTCCCTCCACAGCACCGCGCATCATGTCCAGTCCGCCGGCGGCGTGCAGGTTGCAGATATCCACATCCAGGCGGGAAAGCACTGCCATAGCTTTTTTGACGGTGTTCGGAATGTCATGAAGCTTGAGGTCCAGGAAGATCTTGTGTCCGCGGTTCTTTATTTCCCGCACGATTTCCGGCCCTTCCGCATAGAAAAGCTCCATACCGATCTTCACGAACGGTTTTTCATCCGTAAACCTGTTCAGGAAAGCGAAAGTTTGTTCCGCCGTCGCAAAATCACAGGCAATAATGACATCTTTTCCCATAGTTTTGACTCCTTTGTTAATGACAGCCGGCAGCCGGATGCTGACCGCTGTTATTATTTCAAATCCCTTAATTCATTTATCCCATAGCGGTCCATGACCGCGGGCAGTTCGGCGATGATCTTCGGACAGACGAACGGGTCAGTCAGGTTGGCCGCGCCGATCTCGACAGCTGCCGCGCCTGCCATCATCATTTCGAGCACATCCTCCGCGCACGAAATGCCTCCCATCCCGATAACAGGGATGGAGACCGCGTGAGTGACCTGCCATACCATCCGCAGTGCGACCGGGAAAACAGCCGGGCCGGAAAGTCCTCCGGTGACGTTGGCCAGCAGCGGTTTGCGGGTCCTCAGATCGATGCGCATGGCCATCAGCGTGTTGATGAGGCTGAGCCCGTCCGCTCCCGCATCCTCACAGGCACGGGCGACCGCGGTGATATCGGTGACATTCGGTGAAAGCTTCATAATGACCGGTTTGTTAGTGACGGCTTTGACCGCTTTTGTGACCGCGGCGGCCATCTCCGGGTCGGTCCCGAAGCTCATTCCGCCCCCGTGGACATTGGGACAGCTGATATTGACCTCCAGCCAGCCGACCTGAGGCTCCTTGCCGAGCTTTTCGCAGACCGCGGCATATTCCTCAATGGAAAACCCGCTTACGTTCGCTATCATCGGTTTCCGAAAACACTCCGCCAGCTTCGGCAGTTCTTCCGAGATGACCGCGTCGACCCCGGGATTTTGCAGCCCGACGGAATTAAGCATTCCGGAAGGGGCTTCCGCGATGCGCGGTGTTTTGTTGCCGAAGCGCGGCTGCAGGGTCGTCCCTTTACAGGAGAAAGAGCCGAGAACATTGATATCATAAAGTTCGGCAAATTCATAACCGTATCCGAAGGTGCCGGAGGCCGGGATGATCGGATTGTCCAGTTCAATGCCGCAGAGGTTTACGCTCAGTCTTCCCACAGGATCTCTCCTTTCTCCAAAACCGGGCCTTCTTTGCAGATGCGCTTGGATCCGCTGATGGTGCGGCAGCTGCAGCCCATGCAGGCGCCGAATCCGCAGCCCATGCGCTTTTCAAAGCTGAACTGTCCGTCGGTTTTTGCCGCGCGGTAAACAGCTTTGAGCATCGGCTCCGGTCCGCAGGTATAAAAGTAGGTGTAATCGAGATCTTTCATGGCGTCGGTCACGAAGCCTTTAATGCCGGCGGAGCCGTCCACCGTGGTGATGTACGTTTCCGCGCCGAGCATGCGGAATTCATCCGCGTAGAAGATTTCTTCCGCGGTGTTGAATCCCAGAATGGCTGTGACCTTGCAGCCTTTTGAAAGCAGTTCATCCGCAAGCCCGAAAAGCGGAGGGACACCGGCACCGCCGCCGATCAGCAGCGGACGGTCGCCGGAAGGTGTAAGATTGTAACCGTTGCCGAGCCCGGTCAGCAGGTCGAGCTGTTCGCCTTTTTTCATCCTGCTAAGCTGTTCCGTTCCGCTGCCGACTGTTTTGTAAATGAGCGTCAGCATACTGCCGGAACGGTCGCAGACTGAGATCGGCCGGCGCAGGAACTTCCCATCCAGTTTTATGTTTACAAACTGGCCGGGCGCTGTGATGGCAGAGGTATTTCCGCCAAGCCGCAGACGGTACATTGACCCGGTCAGCGGTTTATTTTCGATAATGGTAAAAATCTGCTGTTTCATCATACCGGTTTATTCCTGTTCCCATGCTGAATAGGCGGTCCTGCCGTTCGCCATTGTCAGCATGCAGCGGCCCTGTACAGCCCTGCCTTCAAATGGCGTGCTTTTTCCCTTGCTGAGAAATGCGGCGGGATCTATGGTGTAACTTTCTCCGAGCGCAAACATGGTGAAGTCTGCCGGTTTCCCTTCCTGGAGCGTCTCCGGCAGGCCGAAACGTTTGCGCGGATTGCAGCAGAGCTTTTCAATGAGCTGTTTAAGCGTGAGCTCTCCCTTTTGGACCAGATATGTATAAAGCAGCGGGAAGGCGGTCTCCAGACCGACAATGCCCATCAGGCTGCTCTTCAGGCCTTTGCTTTTCTCTTCTGCTGAATGAGGCGCGTGATCGGTAGCAATGATGTCGATCGTCCCGTCGCGGAGCCCGTCAAGCAGCGCCTGCCGGTCTTCCTCTGTGCGGATGGGCGGATTCATTTTGAAACGGCCGTCTTCCTGCAGCATGGTGTCGTTCAGCAGCAGGTAGTGCGGTGCGGTCTCACAGCTTACATCCAGACCGTCAGCCTTTGCCCTGCGGATGAGTTCAACGCTTTCTTTGGTTGAAATATGGCAGACGTGATAGGCGCATCCGGTCTCCCTGACCAGCTCCAGGTCGCGTGCGATCTGGCCCCATTCTGATTCGGAGCAGATCCCCTTGTGTCCGTGAGCTGCTGCGTATGCACCGTCATGGATATAACCTCCGCGGAGCAGGCTGTTATCTTCACAATGCGCGCTGATCAGTTTTCCGAGTGCTTTCGCCTGGATCATGGCTTTGCGCATCATTTCGTCCTGCTGTACACCATGTCCGTCATCGGAGAAAGCGATCACACGCGGAGCCAGTCCTTGCAGATCGGATAATTCCTCTCCCTTTTCCCCGACAGTGATCGTTCCATAGGGAAAAACGGAAACCGCGGCGTCTTTTTCGATTGCGTCCAGCTGCACTTTCAGTTTTTCGGGATCATCCGGTGTGGGGTTCAGGTTCGGCATGGTGCAGACAGCGGTGTATCCTCCGTGTGCGGCAGCCCGGCTGCCGCTGGCGATCGTCTCCTTATAAGAAAAACCCGGCTCGCGAAAGTGAACATGCACATCAGCAAAGCCGGGGAAAATGGTGAAATCATCACCTGGAATTATTTTTTGTTCAGGATCGGAAACATCAGTCCCAAAATACAAAAGCCTGTCAGAAACGGATACATTTCCTCTGTAGAAATCACCGTTCCGGTAAATATTGACGTTGGTAAACAGGGTCTGCAATGGAGCTCCTTTTTTATAAAAAACTGCCCTCCTCCAGGGAGCGCAGCGCATCAAAAACGGGCTTTACGCCCGGTATAATTTCTCTGTCCGATCCCTGGCGGGTCATCATTTGGCTTATAAAAGTATATGTTTATTTTTTTTGCTTGTCAATAGCTGAGGTGACATTCTTTTAGAATCCGTCCAGTTTCCGCATCTCCTCCAGTATCTCATCCTCCGACAATTCGGGTGCCTCACCGGGTGCTTCAGCTTCGATCAGTTCTTCTTCACCGGGCATGAAGGGTTTGCCGGTTGCGGGATTGATGATGAAGTCGCCGCACTCGTCTACCAGAGGCAGATAGGGTTCAAATTCCGGGAGCAGCAGAAAATCAGTCAGCAGCACGATCGCGGCAAAGCCGAACATGGCCCATAAAAATGTGTACAGGGGAAGAAAATGCCGGTCGGTATAGGTAAGGAACATGGGGAAGAAATGAAAAAACAGGATGACCAGCAGCTTGAAGGGTTTGCGCAGCGCCCAGTAGAAACCGTTCCGGAAAAGATTCAAAAGGGTGTCGGAAAAAGCTGCCATGGTCGGGAACAGGTAAACCAGACCAATGAAGAGGATGATCCCCAGAGCGTAGACCCCGTAACGGATGCTGCCGATAAATCCGCCCGCCTGTTGGCAGATTCGGACGTTGAACCAGCCCAGCACGGTCAGCACCAGCGCGATGATCCAGGCGATCGTGGCCTGTTTGAAATTGCCGGTGAATCCTTTCCAGAATTGTTTGAACGGGTTGATAGCGTCTTTGCTGCGCAGCATTTTGAACATGGTGTGGTGCAGTGCGGCGAAGGCAGCCCCCGCAGTCACTACGGGCATGGAGAAGAGGACGAACATAATGTTCGCCGCGATAACCGTGCCGATTCGGGTCATGATGCGCCCGAAAAGGCTTTCATTGCTGATGAGTCCCTGGATCAATTCATGCATCGTTTTTCCTGTCTGATTTCATTTATCCTGATAAAAATCTGTGCCGCCTTCACGTATCCATCTCTCATACATTTCCATATGGTGCAGTTTGATAAAACGCTGAATAATGCGAATCTCACGTTCTGTCAAAAGGCCTTTATGCTGTACATATGAACTGCCATCACTTCTTACGAAAAATTTTGCGGAACCGGCTTCCGTCATTTTTCGGTCGCTGGCATGTGCATGCATGCATTCGATGATACAATGTTATGTAAAATAGAGATAATAACCTGCAACTTTTTCCTGAAAGTATTTAGGCATTCACTGAGTCCTCCATAAATTGGGAATCACGCTCCCAAATTTTAAGGACAATTGCCTGTTCAATCTCATCCATCGTTGATTCCAGCATTTTTCCTTCAGATGACATATACATTGCGCTGCTTGGTCTGTTCAGATTCAATACTGATATGTTTTGGTCTTTCTTTGTAAAGGCATATCCTCTGATGATCATATCTGCATTATCAGCTATTTCCCTGAGCTTTTCTTCATTCATAATGAACCTCAACATCTTTGATTGGATTTAGAAATGACTCTGAATCAATGTAAAGATTATCCAAAATTGGCAGCAGATCTATATAATCCTCTTCCTCTTTATCCGGGGCAGATTTTGTTCTGCACAACACAACCAGATAGCCATGATCCCATTCGAGGATTTTCGTATAACGATCCAGATTGGTTCCTGTCAGAAATTTGATAGTAACATTTCGAAATTGAAATAAAGAATACTCTCCATCGCTGCTTAGCAAAGCTACGTTATCTTTCAGAACCGATTTTTCCATTTTTTAAAATCCTTTTTTTAATCATATCACAAATCGGCTTGATATACTTTCCGGAGTTTTGTCTTACTTGCTCATAATAAATTCAATAAATTTTCCTACCTCGTCGAGTCGGGTGGTTTCGGAAGCGATGCCGAGGGCGGCGGATTCGGGATAGATACCGTATTTTGTGACCAGCAGACTGTCGCTGACATCGATCCCGACCGGAACAGGATCCGTTTCTTCCATGTAATCAGGCGGCTGATACCAGATCAGGCGGTCTGCGTATTTCTCCCGCAGTTCCGCACAGCGTTCCAGATTCCAGTCCAGCAGCCGTCCGCTTTCTCCGAGTGGTGCGAGCTGTTCCGGGTACATGGTGATCAGGTCCAGTGTCCCTGTATCGGTCAGGGCAACGAAGCTGTTATAATACTCATTTCCCCGTGCCTGATTGCGGTTATAGTCGAAGTACATATTGGTTGAGAATTCAATCTGTTTTTCATGTATATCCCGGCCGCTGTATTCCGCGAAGTCATTCTGCAGCCGGGATATGTTCGCGGGATTAACGGTAGAATTGGCGAAGACAGCATAGATCCGGTATTCCGGTGTCCCGGTGAGGATGCGGTTAACAGCAAAAACCGCAAGCCAGATGATTCCGATAAAGCCGAGGATGAATATCCAATAATACTGCCAGATATATTTGACGGCTTTTTTGAAACTCATCTCAGACAGTTTTTCTCGTTCTTCTTTCCACCATTTCCGAAACGAAAATTTTTTCGGCACTGTCGCTCCTTTTATTACTATGAATACAGGCAGATATGTGGACTGTATTTCCCCATATCTGCCTGCTGCTTACCATCCGCGGCTGATTACAAAGCGCTGATCGCTGACAAATGCAGCTGCGCAGCAGGATAGTCTCCTGCCATTCGCGGGAAAGTATATCCTGAATTCATCAGCGCTGCTCCGGAAACGCTAAGGCCGTTCTCTTCGATGCTGTACAGCGTATCCGGATCCAAACCCTTGAACCGGAGATGCAGCGGTTCCGGATTCGGCTGCGGACCGGTGATCACCAGATTTACAAGACTCTTTGACTTATCTTCACTGACAAACTGCCAGGCTGTGTAATAACCTTTTGTAACATCAGTCAGCCGATAATACAGTCCCTGATGGATCAGCTCTTCATCCTGATGATATTGCCGGACCTGCCTGCGGATCTCATCTTTGTCGGATGCCGGAAGTTTTGTGAGATCCAGCTCGTACCCGAAAGCACCGGACATTGCCACAACACCACGGGTATAGATCGGGGTCGTTCTTCCGGTCTGGTGATTGGGTGCCGCGGATACATGAGCGCCCATAGCGCAGACAGGATAACCATAAGAACTTCCGCCCTGGATGGTCAGGCGTTCAATAGCATCTGTGTCGTCCGAGAGCCAGATTTGCGGCGTGTAATAAAGCATACCTGCGTCAAAGCGTCCTCCGCCGCCCGAACAGCCTTCAAATAGAACATTCGGGAAATTTGAAGTAAGACGTTCAAGCAGTTCGTAAAGACCAAGCACAAAACGATGTGAAACCTCTCCCTGACGGTCCGTCGGTAATGCGTGAGAATATACATTGCTGATACAGCGGTTGAAATCCCACTTGATATAGGCAATGTTGTGTTCACTCAGAAGTCTGGAAAGACAGTCATACAGGTAATCCCGCACGTCTTTCCGTGACATATCAAGAACAAGCTGATTGCGGCAGAAAGTCGGTTCCCTGCCCGGGTCAGTCAGCGGCCAGTCCGGATGCGCCCGATAAAGATCGGAATCTTCATTGATCATTTCCGGTTCCACCCAGATTCCGAATTTCATCCCGAGGCCGTTTATCTTGCTTATCAGGGAGTCCAGTCCGTTCGGCAGTTTCCTGTAATTTACAAACCAGTCCCCCAGTCCGGCATTGTCATCATAACGGGCGCCAAACCAGCCGTCATCCAGCACAAACTGATCGATCCCCAATGCGGCTGCTTCTTTTGCCAGAGCAAACATTTTGTCTTCATCGAGATCAAAATATGTGGCTTCCCAGTTGTTGATCAGTACAGGTCGTTTCTGGAGATGATGCACTCCCCGGCATATGTTATGGCGGATAAAACGATGGTAATTATGACTCAGGGATGTAAGACCATCCGCAAAGGAAAGGATCACTTCAGGGGTATGGAAGCTTTCACCGGGTTCAAGCTTCCAGGCGAAGTAAGTATCATCGATGCCCAGCACAGCACGGACGCTGTTGATTTGATTTTTTTCGATCTCTGCCTTAAATCCGCCGGAGTAGGCGAGCATCATTCCGTAGCAATCTCCATGATCTTCTGTTGCTTCATGATCGCACAGGATAATGAATGGATTTTGCTGGTGGCTCGTCATTCCGCGGGTCGAACCGATCGTGGTAATACAATGGCCGATCGGATTGCGTTCAGGCTGTCTTTCCAGGCAATGTTTACCCCAAAAATGCATGAGGTCCCAATTTCCGAAAGGCAAATCGAGACATACAGATGCGGCTTTTTCAAGAGTAGTGACCGCTTTTCCATCGTTGACGATTTCAGCACAGCGGGTAATAATATCCTGTTTTTCAAAAACGCCATAATAAAGCCGTAATTTCAGAGCAGTCACTTTATCACAAAGGGTAATGATCAATGTCTCTGCTTCATCACCGTTATCATATGCGGCGGGCAGCGCGGGAATTGCGTATTTGCCTTTTACGATCTCATGGCCGACATATTGAAATCCGGCAGTACGGCTGCCATCCGGATTAATTACCGCGATACTGTTTACCCGGTAGTCGCCTATGCCGAAAGATGTGTATTCCTGCGGAATAATGTCCAGAGAAAGGTCACGGCTTTTTCTGTATTCAACCGGATTGCCTGAAAATGCGACATCCTGAGCTAAATGCTGATAGGACATATCCTGAGAGCCGGTCCGGCTGCCGTAATATAAATGATGCAAAAAACCCAGCTGATCGATCTGTATCTGGTAGCTGCTGTTTGTTGTTGTCAATGTCAGCAATTGTTTCTGCTGATCAAATACTATACTCATAAATATTGCTCCTTTTCGCTTCTGTTTTGAATGCGGTAGTTTTTCGGGCTGATGCCATATCTGCCTTTGAATATTTTTGAAAATGTCAGTAAGTTTTCATAACCGATCCGCCGCGCAATATCCTGAATTTGAGCATCCGTTTCTATCAGAAGTTTGCAGGCATAACTGAGCTTTCGCTCCATAAGATATTCCTGCGGAGAGATGCCGGTTTTCTGTTTGAAGATTTTTGTCAGGTAAGAGCGGTTAATGCCGATATTGCGGGCGACATCACTTATTTTTATATTGGAAAAATTGCTCTGGATATAGGTTATCGCCTTATCCACATATATATCTGTACTAATGTCACTGACGTGACGGGAGAGATGTTGTTTTTTTGACTCACTTTCGGCTGCGAGAGAGATAAAGGAAAGCAGATGCGCCAGACGCCACAGGTCATTGGCGAGCGTCATCTCCGGACGATTGAGAGTCTCTTTGACAATATTATAATATTCCATCGGGTCCGTGTAACAGTCCCGCCAATTGATTCCTTCCGGCAAACCGATGCTTTCGACATATTTTGGGGCTTTGTTACCGTCAAAGGTCATCCAGCAATAGACCCAGGGATCTTTTTCATCTGCCCGGTACCAGCTTTGTTCTCCGGGTTTTGTCACGAACATCTGTCCGCGGTGCATCGGATGCGTGATGCCGTTAACGGTTAAAATTCCTCTGCCGGAAAGGATCACATGCAAATGATATCCGCCCCTGCTGCCGCAGTGGAATTCATATCCCGGCAGACACTGTTCTACCCCGCACAGGGTAAGAAAAATATCGTCTGTCTGCTTTTCATGATAAACCAGACAGCGGTATAGATTGGTTTCGTAAAGAGTGGATATGGTTTCGTCTGTCAGCTGCATCTTTTTTAAAATTTCCGCCGGAAGTATTTCAACAATGCCTCCGGCGGTTTCAATTTTCAAATGATAAACTACGAACTGCCTGTAAAAACTACAGCTTACCGCCGGATGTGGCTATACCTTCCACGAACTGCTTCTGGAAGATGAGATAAATCACGATCATCGGGATGATCGCGAGAACTGCGGCTGCCATCATGGTCGGATAGTTGTTGCCGTACTGCCCCTGCATTTTTGCCAGACCGGCGGACAGGGTAGTGGTCGCGGAGTTTGTACAAACGATCATCGGCCACATCAGATCCTTGAAAGCAAAAAGGGCTGTGAAAATGCCGAGAGAAACCATGGAAGAACGGGTTAGCGGCATCATGATGTTCAGGAAACGCTGACCGATATTACAGCCGTCAATAGCAGCTGCCTCTTCCAGATCCTTAGGCAAACCCTGATACCCTGTCTTCAGCAGGTAAGTACCGAATGCAGTAACCAGACCCGGAAATACCAGACCCATCGTTGTGTTCAGCCAGCCCAACTTGGAAGCCATGGTATACTGCGGAATGATGAAAATCTGTGAAGGGATCATCATCTGGATCAGTACCAGGGAGAAAAAGAAGTTCTTTCCCGGGAACTTCAGACGGCCGAAGGCATAACCGGCCATGGTCGCTGTAAGACAGGCGAATACCACGCGGAGCAGGATCATAAGCAGGGTATTCTTGTAGAGAATAAGAAAGTTATAGCTTTCCCACACTTCCGCGAAGTTTTCCCAGTGCCAGCCATGGGCAGGGAAGATGTAAAACGGGTCGACCGAAATCGCTTCCTGGTTGGTCTTAAGAGCAGTCAGGATCATCCACGCAAAGGGGACGAGCATAATGAAAGCCATGATACACAGAACAAGGTACATGATGAACTTGTTGAATCTGGCTTGTGCGCGTGCGCTTTCCATAATCTTTTCTCCTTTCCCCTTTTAGTTATAAAATACCATTTTCTTCTCCAGCTTCTGCATGAAGAAGGTGACGATCATAATGAATACCACAAGGAAAACGACGATAGCCGCACCATACCCCTTGTTGGATTTGGTGAAAGCGTAATCGTAGAAAAGATAAACAACGGACTGTACAAATTTCAGTGCGGCATTGGTCTTGTCCATTACCATGAACATCAGGTCGAAAATCGTCAGCGCACCGATCAGACGGGTCTGGATAATGAAGAAGGTGGTGGGGCTCAGAAGCGGGATCGTGATGTGGAAAAACTGGCGGATGCCGGTCGCTCCGTCAATCGCCGCTGCTTCATAGTAGTCCCCCGGGATCTCCTGAAGACCGGAAATAAACAACACCATGTTATAACCGATAACAGACCAGACACCGATGATACCGACAGATATCCAGGCAATCTTCGGGTCTGAGATCCAGGCAATGTTGGTGTGGAAGATGTTGTTCAGCAAACCAAACTGCTGGTTATAGAGCCATTTCCAGACCATGGCGACTGCTGCCGGGGCACAAACCATCGGCAGGAAGAAGATGGTGCGGAAAGCAGAAGTCCCTTTAAGTTTCTTGTTGAGGAAAACGGCAAGGATAAGGGCGATGGCCACACCGGGGATAACTTCGACAAGTGCGTATTTGACCGTGTTCCAAAGCGCCTGCCAGGTTTCTGAAGCCTGGAGCATTTTGGTATAGTTGTCTATGCCGACAAATTTCATTCCTTTGCCAAGGCCGCCGGATTTATAGAAGGATTGACGGACGGTATCGATAGCGGGATAGAAGTTAAGGATGATCAGACCAAGGATCGTCGGGGCAATAAAAGCATAAGCCCATTTCGCTTCAGTCTTTTCCGCTGCCGTCATTTTGTGTTTTGAAGGTTCGTTCATGATCCTCCTTTATGGATAACGGGATGAATTGAGTCAGTGTGGACGGATTTTGAATCTCTGCTGAGTCAAAGGCCGTCCATGTTGACTCAGGAAAAGGCCGGGGATCCGGAGATCCCCAGCCTTCATTGAAAAATCAGATTACCATTCTTCTTCAGCGATGGCGTCGCGGATGATCTTCGCGGCGTTGTCGCAAGCCTGTTCCATGACTTCAGGATCTTCAGGATTCTGCCAGGCATCCAGGAAACCACCGGACTGCTGCAGGGCATCTTCCCATACAACGGTGTTGCGGGTGTACGGGCGCATGTAGAGACTGAAATCTTCAGCTTCCAGGAAAGGAGTGATATCCATTCCGGGGAAGGCGTTGGCGAATTCTTCGGAGATACCGGGCATACCGGCCATGGTGATACCCAATTCAGCCTGTTTCAGCTGACCTTCCTCGGAGCAGAACCAGGAAATGAGGGAGTATGCGGCATCCGGGTTGGGGGTATTGTAAGCAGCAGCCCAGCCAAGGCCGTTGTAGCAGGACCAGCGTTCTTCCGGATCAGCTTCGCCGTTGCCGTTCACGTCAGCGTACGGCAGCAGTGCCCATTTGTAATCATCAGCATGTTCAGCATTGTAGAAAGAAGTGATCATCCAGGAACCCTGTGTGATCATACCGACTTTGTCGGACTGGAACAGGGAATCGGTACCGGTTTCGGCAACAACAGACTGCGGAGCACCGACAGTCAGGAGCTGGCGGACCATTTCCATAGCGGCTTTGCCCTGCGGAGAATCGATGGTGGTACCGTTATGTTCTTCATTGACGATGTTGGCACCGTAATCATACACAACGTTGTACCAGCCGTCCTGGTTGTTGGAGGTGTTCAAAGCTAAACCGTAAACACTGCCTTCGGAGGCTTCGGTGATCTGTTCGGCAGCTGCGTACATATCTTCCCAGGTCCAGTTATCGGTCGGGTATTCAACACCATATTTATCAAAGATGGCCTTGTTGTAGAGCAGGGCGATGGTGTCGTGATCCTTCGGGACTGCATAGACATTTCCGTCGGAGCGGGTATAGAGTTCAACGATACCCGGATAGTAATTGTCCAGGTCGATGGCTTCATCATTTTCGATATAGTCATTGAGTTTCAGCAGAAGGTCGGCATCCATGTACATCTGGACGGTGTTGGAGTGGGTCCAGAAGACATCCGGCAGTGTACCGCCGTAAGCACCGGCTTCCAAAAGGGTCCAGTAATTGTTCCAGTCAACAACTTCGACTTTAACATCGATACCGGAAATCTCGGACCATTCATCAGCGATCTGCTGAATGCCGGGAGCCTGGTTCGCATCCCAGACATTAACAGTCAGGGTCTCAGCGGCAGCTACGCTGACAGAAATCGCCAGCATAAGCACAACGAAGAGGGCAATAAAACGTTTCATTATATTTACTCCTTTGATATGATTAGATCCATCTCCAACAAAAGGACACGGTTTATATAAATGTAATACTTTATGGAAAAATGTTGTATGGATAAATGTGAGCTAATCATGGATAAATGTGTCTCCTTTCGCACTTAGGCAACATTTATGCCATAATATTGTATGACAAATGTGACTTATATCACGAATTTTGTCACTGAACAAAAATAAAAAAATTTTTTCTATCACATTAAGATATAGAAATGCAACATTTTTCCATACCAATTCACCGCAGGTACCGATAAAATTCAATTACCGGGTAAATCTGTTTTTATGCCCGGCAGTTCAAGCAGCGTCTTTTCACTCCACTCATATGGAAGACGCTTATCGGAAGAGGAGGTTTATTTACCGTGTGGCTCGCGGTGCGGCAGCGTGGAGACCTGCCGTAATGTGGATCGTTCCTTCAGCGGACGGCCGCGAGACGATCCTGCATGGGCGGGATCGCCAGAGTCAAGCTTATGTCCGAAGTTTTGATCAAAAATATGAAAAAGGTCTACGACAACAAAGTGACCGCTGTGCATGATGTGAATCTTCACATTAAAGACAAGGAATTTATTGTCCTTGTCGGTCCGTCCGGCTGTGGAAAGTCCACCACCCTGCGTATGGTCGCGGGTCTGGAAGATATTTCCGGCGGCGAACTTTATATTGATGGGAACCTGATGAACGATATTGCTCCGAAAGACCGCGACATCGCTATGGTTTTCCAGAACTATGCGCTTTACCCGCATATGTCTGTCCGTGACAACATGGCCTTTGCACTGAAACTCAAGAGGACTCCTCAGGATCAGATCGATAAGAAGGTACAGGAAGTCGCGGAAATCCTCGACATTACCCAGTATCTGGACCGTAAACCGAAGGCTCTTTCCGGTGGTCAGCGCCAGCGTGTCGCTATCGGCCGTGCCATGGTTCGTGACCCGAAAGTCTTCCTGATGGATGAACCGCTCTCCAACCTGGATGCGAAGCTTCGCAACCAGATGCGCGCGGAAATCATCAAACTGCGCAAGCGCATTAATACCACATTCATGTACGTTACACATGATCAGACCGAGGCTATGACCCTCGGAGACCGCATTGTTATTATGAAAGACGGTTATGTCAATCAGATCGGTACTCCGCAGGAGCTTTTCGATAAGCCCGTGAATCTTTTCGTTGCCGGTTTTATCGGTATGCCGGTGATGAATTTCTTTGCAGACAGCAAGCTGCTGCTGGAAAATGGAAAATATTTTGCTCAGATTTATGGCGAAAAATTTGAACTGAGCGAATTCCAGCAGAAAGCGCTGAAACAGAATAATCAGAAACCTTGTGATATCGTTGCCGGTGTCCGGCCGCAGTACATCACTGTCGGGAAGGGTAACCTGAGCGCGACAGTTGAAGTCAGCGAAATGATGGGTACGGAATATAACATCCATGCCCGCTGCGGTGAGGATGAAGTGGTTATGGTGATCCCGACCATGGGCCTGAAGACGGATGTTTCCATGGGCGCAAAGGTGAACTTCACCACTCTGCCGGAACTCATTCAGCTCTTTGATAAAGAGACCCAGCGCAATCTTATCTGGTTCGATGAAGAATCCAGCAATGCCAATGCGCCGGAATGCAAACGCTATAACTTCTGATTAAAATTTTAAATGTGAAACACCCCGGAGTAAATTTTCATTTCGGGGTGTTTTGTGTTAATAACGACCCTGAAATGACTTTTTTGAGAAGAAATCGTTATATTTATTGAATTGATCAGGTTCTGAAATTTAATCCAAAGTGGTATTACGTTAATAAGATGGATAAAGAGGCCGCTAATGAAAAATATTGAAAGAATGAAGCAGGGATTGGTTTACATTTCCGATGATGAAATTTTTGAGACCCAAAAGCGTGCAAGACGGCTGACACAGCAGCTGAACATGATAGACCGGTCTGATTTTGACGGGATCAAAGCTATCGTGAAGGAGCTGTTTGGTAAATCTGAAAATGCCTTTGTCAACCCGCCGTTTTATTGTGATTATGGTGACAGGATTGAAGTCGGAAAAGACTTTTTCGCCAATTATAACTGTACCATAATTGATACAGGTATGGTTCGGATCGGTAATAACTGTCAGTTTGCACCGAATGTGGGTATTTATACAGCCGGTCATCCGGTCCATCCCGCGACCCGTAACACTCTGTACGAATATGGTTTTGATATTACCATCGGTGATAATGTCTGGATCGGGGCTAATACCGTTGTTCTTCCCGGTGTCACGATCGGCTCAAATACGGTCATTGGAGCCGGAAGCGTGGTCAACCGGAACATTCCGGAATGGTCTGTCGCTGCCGGAAATCCCTGCCGCGTTATTCGTCAGATCACGGAGGCGGATCGGAATAAATATTACGATGGACGTGAGATCGATCCGGAAGCCTGGCAGTCTATCCTCTTTATGCAGGAACAGGAGGAAGACGAAGGAAAATTCCCCGTGCGTAAATGATTTGTATCAGGTGGCGTTTCACTCAATTGAACTTTTTAAAATTTAAATGTATAATGATAGTAAGTGAGTTTGTATCACAGGTCATTATGGAGGGCGTTTGAGAGAAGCAGCCATATTGGAAATTGGACAAATCCCGGTATCCGACCATTGGGATAAGAGTTTGCTGGAAATAGCCGGAGAGCCGGTTCTTCAGATTTTTGAAAAAACCGGATTGAATAATGTTGACAGTGTTTTTTTCGGCAATATGCTCTCCGGTGCAGTCAATAACCAGCTGCATCTCGGCTCCTATTTGGGCGACTGGCTCGGAGCCCGCCATACAGAAGGTATCCATGTGGAAACAGCCTGCAGTTCAGGCGCTTCCGCATTCCGTCAGGCATTGATAGCGGTTGCCTCCGGTGATGTTGATACTGCCATCGCAGTCGGTGCTGAAAAAATGACTGATTCACCTGCTGAAGAGATCACAGCAGAACTGGCGACAGCGGCGGATTCGGAATATGAACGGGATATGGGTGTCTCATTCACCGCATTGAATGCGATGCTGATGCGCCGTTATATGATCGAGTATGGCTGGAATCGTGAAAATTTTGCGAACTTTTCAATCAACGCTCATGCCAATGCGGTATATAACCCGAATGCCCGTTTCCGTAAGGCAATCAGCAAAGAGACTTACCTGCGGGCGGAAATGGTTTCTGATCCTGTAAGCGTGATGGATGCTCCGCCGGTTGTGGATGGCGCGGCAGCTGTGCTGATCGTACCATGGGATCATGTCTGTGGACAATTGGGCGTGGTCAGGATCCTTGGTTCCGGTGCCGCGACTGATACAGCAGCACTGCATGCCCGTAAGGATCCATTATGGCTGAATGCGGTTGAACGTTCCGCGAAGCAGGCCTATGCTCAGGCGGGACTGACGCCGGAGGATATCGACCTGTTTGAAGCACATGACGCTTTTACCATCATCAGCGCAATGAGCCTGGAGTGCAGCGGTTTTGCTGAACGGGGCAGGGGACCGCAGCTGGCCGAGGAAAATGAAATTACACTGAAAGGCCGCATCCCGATCTCTACCCGGGGCGGACTCAAAGCCCGGGGACATCCGGTCGGGGCTACCGGGCTTTATCAAATTGTTGAAGCCGTCCAGCAGCTGCAGGGAATATGCGGAGAAGGACAGGTAGAGGGTGCAAAGATTGCCATGACGCAGAATATCGGCGGTCTGGGTGCGAATGTGATAACCAACATTTTTTCGCTTTAAAATTTGTTGATTTATTGTCAACTACTAATTATCAAGAGGTGCATATTATGGAATTCCACATTTCAGGCAAAGCCAGAAAACACTATGATTTTTCTGACAAATTGTTTACTTACAACGGCAACGTTATTTTTGCAGATCTCCGGGCAGTCCGCGAATTCACTGCAAAAATAAACATCGTTCGTGCCAAGGAAGGTAAAGAACCTATGTCCATCGGAGAAATGAACGCATTGGGTCTTCTCGATGAGATCATGCATGCCTTCCTGGATCAATACCGCAAACAATATGCACCCCGTCTGAACATCGAAGCCTATGACTGGCTCGATGAAAAACTTGGCTCCGAAAAACTCGATGAAGTCCTGAACACCTTCTGTGAAGAATTTCCTCCGCTTGCAGTCCTTCAGAACAAACAGACCGTAGCCGAATATCTCGATACCACTGATCCGCAGGGACTCAAAAACCGTTATGATACCGTCGAAGAACTTCTCATGCTCTGGATCACGAACCGCAACCCCGCTGCCATGAGGCTTGCAGGAGAACTCTTCGATGAATCAGCTCTCGTCGAAAAATGCGATTATAACAAGGCCATCCTGCAGCTGGATCAGTTCGCACGTACCCAGCCCCCCATTGAAGGCATGTCCTTTGTTGATTTCCTCCGCCAGCCCGCACTCAAACACCCGGATTCTCTTTTCGATCAGCTCGACTATATCCGGCGGCACTGGGCTGCCATTCTTGGTGATTTTCTGCGCCGGCTGCTGCTCAGCCTTGATATCATGCGTGAAGAATACAAACAGCATGGATTCGGCGGTCCGGGTGAAACTCAGGTTCCCAACTTCGATGGACTGGATGGAGACTATGAAAACTTCAGTGCCGATTCCGAATGGATGCCCCGCCTTGTCATGATGGCCAAAAATACTTATGTTTGGCTCGATCAGCTTTCAAAAAAATACGGACGGGAGATCCGTCACCTCAATGATGTTCCTGATGAAGAACTGCAGTCACTTGCTGAAGAAGGTTTTACCGGACTCTGGCTCATTGGCCTCTGGGAACGATCCAAAGCCTCACAGACTATCAAGCAGTGGTGCGGTAATCCCGAAGCCCTGGCTTCCGCTTATTCTCTTAAAGATTACACCATAGCATGGGATCTTGGCGGGGAGGAGGCCTTCCAGAACCTCAAATGGCGTGCATGGCAGCATGGTATCCGTATGGCCTCTGATATGGTGCCAAACCATATGGGTATTGATTCTGACTGGGTGCTCTACCATCCGGACCGATTCCTCTCGCTTCCGTATTGTCCATACTCTACATACGGATTCAATTGCGGCAACCTTTCCCCTGACCCCAACATCGGTATCCGTATTGAAGACCACTATTTCACACAATCCGATGCTGCAGTCGTCTTCCAGCGTATCGACTATAACACCGGTGATACCCGCTACATCTATCATGGTAACGATGGTACCTCAATGCCTTGGAATGATACCGCACAGCTCAACTACCTTAACCCTGAAGTACGTGAGACCGTCATCCAGACCATTCTCGAAGTTGCCCGCCACACACCTATTATCCGCTTTGATGCGGCAATGACCCTTGCTAAAAAGTCAATCCAGCGTCTCTGGTTCCCTGAACCCGGCAGCGGCGGAGATATCGCTACCCGCTCCGAACATGGATTGACTAAAGAGGAGTTTGACAAAGCCATCCCTGAAGAATTCTGGCGTGAAGTCGTCGACCGCGTTGCAGCAGAAGCACCCGATACGCTGCTTCTTGCTGAAGCTTTCTGGATGATGGAAAACTACTTTGTCCGCACACTTGGCATGCATCGTGTCTATAACAGCGCTTTCATGAATCTCCTGCGTGACGAAGACAATGGCCGGTACCGCATGGTTCTCAAAAACACACTCGAATTTGATCCTGAGATCCTTAAGCGTTACGTAAACTTCATGAACAATCCTGACGAAAAAACCGCAATCGAACAATTCGGATCCGGCGACAAATACTTTGGCATCTGTCTGCTGCTCTCCACTATGCCCGGACTGCCACTATTTGGACATGGGCAGCTTGAAGGTTTCGGCGAAAAATACGGAATGGAATACAAAAGGGCATATTGGAACGAACAGGTCAACCAGGGCTTGCTCGACCGCCATCGCCGTGAGATCTTCCCGCTGCTGCATCAGCGCCGCCGCTTCGCCGAAGTACGCAATTTCGTTCTTTATAATTTCGCCAACCAATACGGCAATGTTGACGAAAACGTCTATGCCTATTCCAACTATGGCGAAAATTATCATTCTCTTATTGTCTACAACAACCGTTACGGCGACACGGAAGGGTTTGTAAAACAGTCTGTATCCTTTGCCCGCAAACAGGGCGACACCAAGGTCATGACTTCTACGACCCTGTCCGAAAGCCTTGGTCTCCATCCGGACTCAGAATATTTCCTGATTCTGCATGATCACATCCGCGGTTTGGATTACATCCGCTCTTCCGAAACGGTGTGCCGCGAAGGTCTTTACATGCATCTGCACGCCTATGAATATTACGCATTCAATGATGTCTATGAAGTACGCGATGACGACCAGCGCACCTGGCGCCGACTCTTCGAATGGCTCAATAACGAAGGTACACCGGATATTCAGGAAGCCCTTGAAGAGATACGTTTCGGGAACATTCTGAATCCATACCGCGGCAGTTTTGACGGAAACAAACTCCGTTGGCTCCATAACGGTATCGGAGCCGCGATTCGTCCCGAAACCTGGGATGAACTCCGCAGCGGAACCTGGACAGACTTTGAAAACCTGGCCAATGCTTTCCGGGCAGAATTCGGCTATCCGAAAACCTATGGCAAAGACCTCTTCAACCTCTATGTCAGCGGATTAACAGCCCTGCTTCGCGATCCACTTACAGTCCGCATTCCGGACACACAGCAGACAGCCCGGGCTGCCCGCACCATCTCTGAGATCATCCATACCAAACCTCACCTCTGGATCGCGGAGCTCATAGCTGCTCAGGAACGCCTGCTCACTGAAGACCTGGCCGGGGACCGCCCCAATATTCACGAAAAATGCCATCTGACCAAAACACTTGCCCGCTGTCTGAAGGACACGGATCTTTATGATATCTCTCCCAATGAGCAGGCTGAAATCATCCAATGGCTTTACTTCAATCTCGACAGCATGAAACACTGGACTGTTGAAACCATTGAAGAAGATCTGGACAAGATCCTTGAACAGGGCGATACCATGCGGCTGCTTAAAACAAACTATTACGATCATGTCACCTGGTTCAACAAAGAAGCTGCAGAGGTACTTGCGGACCTCATACGCATCAGCGGATATTATCTCAGAATATTCGATCCTGCAGGCAGCTTATCCGGACAAATCGAAGATACACTGCTGTTTGAAAAAGCCGCTGATAAATTGGAAGAGCGCATTGAAAATGCCGAATACCATTATGACCGCTTGATTATGGAGGAACCCGGCGAAGAGGCTGCAGAAGCCTCTGACTCCGATCAGGAACTATGATACTTGTAACCGGCGGAACAGGCTTTATCGGGCGTATCCTGGTCAGCCATCTGGTCACGCTGGGATATCCCGTCCGCCTGCTGCTGAACCCTTCCCGCGACTATCCGAAACTCCCTCGCGGAGTTTCGGTTGAAGTCGCGATTTCAAGTATGAACGATGAACGCAATCTGCGTGCGTCCATGAAAGATATCGACACAGTTATTCACCTCGTCGGTACCGAATGGAAAGGTATCCGGGCTGAATATGAAGATGTTGATATCCGGGCTGCAAGGATGTTTTCCAATGTCGCGCAGCAGATGGATGTGGAACGGTTCATTTATCTCAGCCACATCGGAGCCGAACGCTCTTCAGCCTACAATTTGTTCCGGGCTAAAGCCATAGCGGAATCTGCAATTAAAGAAAGCGGTGTGCCGTATACGATTATCCGGAGCGGAATCGTATATGGAGAAAACGATCATTTTACAAGCGCGCTGCGGGATTTCATACTGAAAACCCGCGGTCCACTATTGATCCCCGGAGGTGATCAGACACGGATCCAGCCGATTTGGGTCGAAGATCTCATCACTGCGCTGATGCTTTGTATTGACGATGACAGCACTTTAAACCAAACCTTATTTACAGGAGGGATCGAAACCTTTACCTTCCGTGAATGTCTGGAACTGGTGATGGAAACGATCCATAAAAAAAAGAGGATCATACCGGTCCAGGCGAATATTTTACGTTCGATCTATATTGCCAATGAACAATGGTTTCCCAACAGAATACCTATGTATTTCTGGCTGGATTATATGGCAGAGGACAGGATCGCGGCCCTGGATATTCTCCCCCGTGAGTTTGGTTTGATGCCAACCCGTATGACTCAGAATTTAGCTTATTTAAGGGAAAAGTGAGAACCTTTATTCGGACACTTCTGCATTTCATTGCAAACTGGTTTTTTAACTCGGTCTGTCTTTATGCCTGTACGCAATGGCTGCCCGGTATGATTCTTTATCCGCAGCCGAATGTCCCCCTTTATTTGCTGGTGATGGAACTGGGACTGGTTTTGACAATAATGAACACAACTCTGCGTCCGATCCTGCTGATGCTGCTTCTTCCTCTGAATGCGCTGACGGTCGGGCTGCTTTCCATATTCCTTAATGGGATATTTATAATTCTGCTGGATCAGTTTTCTGCTTCACTTGAGACAACAGGGTTCTGGGTCGGAATTGCAGCAACCTTTATCTTTGCAATTTTGAATATGGTTCTTCAGACGCTTATCCCTATGGATGACGATATCATCTATTACAGCATTCTCGGTCAGCGGCGGGCAGCAAAAAACAAAAAAAGGTCCTATTCCAAAGGGATCGTCATGCTGGAAATTGACGGACTCTCTTACCCGCGGCTGATGTCAGCTGTTGAAAGCGGCAGGATGCCTTTTTTGAAGGATCTGCTGCTTTCAGGTTCTTTTACTGTCCGGCCTTATGACTGCGGTATTCCGTCTCAGACCTCTTCCTGTCAGGCGGGGATCATGTACGGACGCAATGAAAACATCTGTGCGTTTCGCTGGTATGATAAAGCCGGTCGCCGTGTATACAGTTCCAGTAAATCTCAGGATGCTGCCGAGATGGAAATGATGCTGTTCAAAGGAGAAAAACCGAGCGGGATCTTAAACAACGGGATGAGTGTAAATAATATCATTTCCGGGAATGCTTCCGAAAATATTCTCACGACTTCACGTCTTCTTCCCGGCAGCAGGGAGGAGATCAATAAAGTCAGCCGTGATTTGTTTTATTTTTCGCTTCGTCCTTTTCTGATGACAAAATCCCTTTTGCTGACATTCCTTGACGCGGGGCGGGAGGTTCTTTCTTATTGGTGGGATTTTATCCGAAGGAAAAAGCCTCGCCTGAATCGTCTGAAGGGATTTTATCCATTGATTCGCGGTGCCTCGAATATTTTGCTTCGGGATATCTCTACTGCGATGATCGCGGATGCTGTCGCGGAAGGAAAAGAGGCTGCTTATACGACATTTCTCGGTTATGATGAGATCGCTCACCATTCCGGGCCGGATAGCCATGAAGCATTCAACGCACTGGGCGGTATTGACCGCTCCATCCGGAAAATCTATGAAGCGATACAGATCACGAATGCCCGGCAATATGAAATGGTCATCCTGTCCGATCATGGACAATCGTATGGAGCCACATTTAAGCAGCGGTACGGAATCTCTCTTGCTGATTATATAAAAGATCTTGCCGACCGAACATCCCGTTCCGATCAGTCACTGCGTGTCGTGAGTGTGGAAGATGATGACGATAACAGCGCCAATGTCGTTGCAGTTCTGAATGTTTTGGGCGGCGAGAAAGGGAACAACCTGATCCATCAGACCGCAGACAATCTGGAAAATGCGATCAATACGGCTGAAAACGATGCAATCGAAAAAGCAGAAAGTGAAGCAAATGATATCATTGTCCTTGCGAGCGGCAATATGGTCAACGCTTATTTCCGGAACAAAGATGAGCAGCTGACTTATGAAGAAATTGAGGCTTATTATCCCGGACTGGTCACACAATTGACGCTGCATCCCGGAGTGGGTACGGTTTGCGTTCATACGGATGAAGGGCCTGTTGTGTATTGTGAAAATGGCTGCCGTAATCTGGAAAATGGTGAAGTTGTTGGGACAGATCCGCTTCTTATGTATGAAGAGCCGGAGCTGCGTGCTGAACAGCTCGCTTATCTTATGAATTTTCCAAGTGTGGGAGACCTGGTTATTATTTCACCGGTCTATGAGGATGGGACGGTTGCTGCTTATGAGGAACTGATTGGTTCCCATGGCGGATTCGGCGGTCAACAGACTGAACCTTTTCTGATGTACTCTTCTTCTATTAGAATCCCCGAGACGATTAGAAATTCGCGGGAAGTTTATCCGGTTCTGACTCAAATCAAAAATTCACCGGTCTTTCATGCAGCTGCGGAAAAAGATGTTGATACGACTTCTTTGAAGGCTTTGTTCCATCAAGTCATAAATATCAGAAACTGGATTTTTATCCTTGCCAAAACCTTGTTTTTCTCTCCTACAGCTTATCGGGAAGTCGCTGAAAACGAAGAATTGAACGGACCGGCCTGTCTGATAGGGCTGATTACTTTTATCAGCACCTGGACTGTAATGAACCATTATTTTTCTAATGGAAAACGCATGATTGTTATCAATCTGCTGGTATTGCTGCTGATTTACGGTATTGAGTTTCTTGCTGCTTACCTTACAGTCATCATTTTCCGCGGAAGACGGAAACCCGGAATTTTGGCACGAACCATGTTTTTCACAAAATATTTCGGTCTTCTTTGGCTTTTTATTCTGACCGGTCAGGCCGGTTCTGTCTGGGCTGCGGTAATTTTGATGTTTTGTGTTACCGCGCTTGCAACGTCGGTCATTTTTGCAGGAAAACTGAAACGGTTTTATGGCTTGCCTGTGTTTGTGACCCTGATTCTTCTGATCCCTGTAATCACTGTTGGTGTTTTTCTGATTTTTAATTTTTTCCGTTTTATATCAGGCAGAAGGTGAAGGGATTCTTCCGGAACGTGTCTAAATCAGCGTGATGCTTGATCTGAAATATTGTTCCTGAAACGCGGTTTTCCTCAGGATGTCGACAGTCCGGATCTTTGTGCCGACTGGTGCCACGACCCATTTATCTTCGTTATCATCTTCTCTGTGAATGATGGCTGCTATTTTCCCGGTAATTTCGGAAACCGGTTCCTCAATGCCGAGAATGTAAGCGTCCTGATCTTCTCCGTCTCCGCCGGGGACACCCTTGACATAACCATAGTTGACAGGATAGACCAGATCCGGATAGTCAGGATGATGACTGCCCATCGGACGGTCTACAATAACACGGACAATCTTGCGGGACAGATCACCGGTGACGGGACCGGTATGAACCATTCTTGACTCCGTTTTTTCCGTTCCGGAAACCTTTTGCTGCTCTCCTGTGAAGCGGAAACCTTGCTTTTGATAAAACCGGACCGCATTTTCATTGCCGTCAACTACCCAGAGACGCGGATGGAGAATGGTTTCAAGGGCGTAAGCTATTAATGCAGTACCGATCCCCTGTCCTTCAAAAAACGGATCGATGTAAAGTTCTGTGATCTCATCTCCTTTGAGCAGAATCAGCCCTTTTACGAATCCGTCATCGTAGACTTTATAAGAGGCAAGGCTTTTGGGTCGGATCAGAAGGCTTTGCGCAATGGAAAGGACTTGCAGCTCTCCAAATGAAAATGCATCATCCTGGAAAATCTGGCGATAGTGAGTCCGTTTTGAAAAAACCAGTATTTCCGCAATTCGTGAGGCATCTTTTGCTTTTGCATCTCGTATGGCTGTGCTGCTGTTCATAAGTAACAGTATACTCTATTTGGTAAAAAAAAGACTGTGATTATTGGTAACAAAAAACCGGAAAATCACAGTCATGCGGGTCATTTCACACGAAAGATGAGAAACAGGATAAAATTTGCTCATGTGTTTTGAAATCAGGAAAGCAGTCCCTCGTGATTTGCACGCGGCACTGCAGCTGGATAAGGAAGCTTTTGGCGTGGATGCCTGGTCTATCCTGGATTATGCTGGCGTGTTTTCATTCCGCGGTATAAAGAAATTTACCGCTCTTGTGGGTGGCAAATTCGCCGGGTTCGCCGCGGCAGAATATGATGCGGGGCGGAAAGCGGTGTGTCTGATGACGCTGGCTGTCCGGCCGGAATTCCGGAAAAAGGGCATCGGAACCGCTCTCCTGAAACGGTGTGAAGAAGCTTTTACGCAAACAAAATATTTTCTGACGGTGGACTGTGAAAACCGGAGTGCAATCTGTCTTTATGAGCATAACGGATATCGGCAGACCGGAGTGATTCATGCTTATTATCTGAACGGGCATGATGCATTTGAGATGGAAAAAGATACAGATAAATGCAGAATATGAAAAAACGAAAGTTGTTTGAATTTATATTGGAAGTGCTTTCACTGTTATTGATCGGTCTGGGAGTTTTCTTCCGTTTTTATAATATGAATTGGGATTCCGGTGCTCTATTGCATCCGGATGAATATGGTTTGACGAATACATTGACGCAGCTCCGTATGCCGTCGTCAATTTCAGACTATTTTAATACCCGGATCGCTCCGATGAGCCCGTATAATAAATATGACCTGAATGGTGAAACGACAGCTAATGGTCCGGATAACACAATGCGTTGGGGGCAGCTGCCCATGCTTATGATCCGTACAACCGCAGAAGCACTGAACAGGACCGGTTATCAGGAACTGCGAACCCTGGGCCGCTGGCTTTCCGCGTTAATGGATGTCGGTTCGATCTTTATTCTGTTTGTGATTGCCCGTAAACTATTTGACCGGACAATTGCATTGCTCTCCTGTGCTTTCTTCAGCCTCTGTGTCCAGTCGATCCAGCAGTCTCATTTTATGACCGTTGATAATTTTGCTGTCTTTTTCACGATGCTCACGCTGCTTTCGGCGGTCAGTATTGCACAGAACAATTATCTGGACCGCGGACCTTCCGGTGTTTACAGGATGAAACGCAGCGGCTGGTTTAACATGATGTGTTTTGGCCTTTTTCTCGGGATGACAATCTGCTGTAAAGTAAATCTGGCGATGCTGGGACTGATACTGGCTCCCGCGGTTTTTATCAGCTTTGCAGATGTGAAACTCGTCAGCCGGAAGGATTTTGGCCGTATAGTGACGCTGGCTGCAGCCAGTGCGCTTGCTGCAATTGCTGTGATGGTTCTTGCATGCCGCCTGTTCCAGCCGATGATGTTTCGGGCAAAGACCGGGAATACATCATTTTTCACTTTTGCACTCAATCCCGATTGGGTTCGTTCTATGAATGTTGCTGCGACTGAATCCAGCGGTATCGGGGGCGGACCGCCGTCTGAACAATGGTCTCACCGACCTGCTTTTTTCTTTGCATGGGAAAATCAGGTTCTTTGGGGTATGGGACTTCCGCTCGGTATTGCTGTTTGGATATTTCTAATTATAGGCTGGATAAATATTTTCCGGGCAAAAGAAGAAGGCCTGTGGAAAAAGCTGCTGCTGCCGCTCTTTTGGGCTACCCTTTTCTTTCTGTTCATGAGCACCCGCTTTGTAAAAAATAACCGCTATTTTTTGCCGGTCTATCCAAGTTTCTGTTTGGGAGCTGCCTGGGGACTGCTCACCTGGTTCCGGCGTTCGGAACACAGTCTGAGCCGAATTTTATGCTGTGCATCCGGACTGGTTATTATCGGGGGAACGCTGGTGTGGTCTTCTTCTTTTATGAAAACGGTATATGGACAAAAGCATTCACGTGTGGAAGCTGTCGAATGGATCTATGATAACATTCCTTCTCTCTTTCAGCTGGCAGTAATGGACGGTGATGCGTTAATTACTTCAATACCGGTTCCCGCAAATGAAACGGAGATCCTGCATCCGGGGACAGCTGTAAATAAGAATTTCCGTCCTTATCAGGATGCGGAAGTAAATATGCTCCGAATTCCAAAAGCCAGACTGCTGACAGGTGGTCCGGATCCTGAAGATGTAACACTGGTCATCGAATTGTGCGATGAAAGTAACGGCAGTGCCTGTATTTCTCATTCGGAACAAACAGTTTCAGTCGGAGTTAAAGAGATCGAATTAGATCTGCCCATACGTACCGCGAAACTGAAGGCGGACAGCCTTTATTCCCTGAGTGTAAAGGTTAAGGAAGGCCCTGCCCTTCTTTTACGCCGAATTGTCATTGCCAACGAAAATTGGGACGAAGGTCTGCCTTTCCGTATGCGCGGTATGGACCCATTCGGTCAGATGTATAAGGGTGTGACCAATGAGGTCCGCTGGTATGACAATAAGGACAAGGTTGATATGTTTATGCGGGTGCTTCCGGAGGCGGATTATCTGATCCTGCCTTCTCAGCGTGGCATTTGGAGCGTTTGCCGCATTCCCAAGACATATCCGATGACCATGGCTTATTACCAGGCTTTGTTTGATGGTTCTCTCGGTTTCAAACTGGTGGGTGAATATCAGCGCCCGATTAAAATCGGTCCGTACTATATTTCAGATCTTGCCGGTACGGTGACCCGGGATGTTCCGGAACTTCCGGTGGTGAATCTCAGCAGCTGGGCTGCTGAAGAAGCTTTTAGTATCTATGATCATCCGCCGGTATGGATCTTTGAAAAAACAGAAGACTTCAGTGAAGAAAAGCTGAGAAATTTTCTGGAGAGCTTTGATCTTTCAAAAGTTGTCATTCAAGGCCCGAAAGATGCGGAATGGGACTGATTAAGATTCAGAGAAAATGTCAGGTATTTGTTTATTTGTGACGCTGCGCGTTGGTTGAAGACGGGTTTTGTGTGTTGAAGAAATATACGCTGAAAATCAGCTATTTGTACTCTTTTTTTGCAGTTTGCGGCTTAATCGCTTATTACCGCAATGATCTTCTGCAAAAAGCGGACAATATTTTCCTGTCTTTGTTTGGTAAAAACCTGACCGGACGGAATCCTCTGGTACAAATTGCTGTTTTCGGCGTTTTTTTTCTGATCTGTGTTTTGTTACCGATCCTTTTGGAACGGCTGATCAGCCGTAATGCCGGTTATTCCAGGCTTGCGGATGCTGTTATTCTGCTGATCGCTGCGGTACCGGGCGGGCAATTATTGGTGATCTGTGCCAATCAGGTGCTTCGGAGGGATGATTACTGGGAGATCGCAGATGCCCGGAAATATGGCTTTCCCGGTTCAATGTTTTATGAGATTCGGCAGTGGAATGGACGCTATACCGGCTGGGCACTCCGGTCACTGCATGCTGTGCTGCCGAATATTCCCTATATTGATATCTTTTTGTTCCTGACACTGGTTCTGCTGACAGCAGGAACCTCGATGCTGGTTTACCGTTTGCTGAAATCACAGATATCTTTCTCATCTGTCAATACCGGTCTGAGGGTAAAAGCTCTTTTAGCCGGCATTGGACTTACACTCTCATTTGTACTCATGTCTTCCAATATCTGGGAATTCTGGTTCTGGGGATCCGGAACCATGATTTACGGTTTTGGGATCGCCATGTGTGTATTGAGTGTTGCACTGGTTTTGAACGCTGCAGATGAGCCGCTGCCCGGAAAAATGATCCTTCCGGCAGTTACCTGTTTTCTGACCTGCGGCTGTTCGGAGTTGTGCGCTGCTTCATTGGCTTCTTTTATTCTCATCATTTTAATATGGAAGCGGATCGTGACAAAAAAATGGAATCATCAGGTCCTTTTCTTCTTTACGGAGATCTGTATTCTTTTCATTGCTATCCTGTTGCTGAGCGGTACTTTGCGATATGCAGGAAATTGGGGAAATTCAGAACAGCCTGACAATATAAATACTTTCAGAAAACTGGCTGAATGGCTTCCCGGTGCTGCAGGCTGGGCAGTTAATGGTCTTTATGGATATACCTTCATTAAATCCCGGCAGCTGCTGATATTTCTTGGAATCGCTTTTCTTATCGGAACAAATCTTGTAATAGACAAAAAAGCATACCGTAAGTATTTGATTCTGGCTGTCCTGCTGGCTGTCGTTGCCCACTGTGTTCTATTGATCAATACCCTGTTGAATTATGTTCCGCCAAGGGTGATCACGGTAGGAATCTGCTGGTTTGTAACTGCTATGGCTTTGCTCTCTATTCTTTCAGGGTCTTTCCTGGTTCAGGGAAAAGAGCGATGGAACGGGAGCATAAAATTGATTTTTTGTGCGCTGCTGCTCTGTCTGCTGATAAATAAGTTCTATTCTGAAAATATCGATAATGCCCGCAATATTCGGCAGAGCTGGTATATACGGAATTATCTGTTGGAACAATATAAAGATTTTTCCGAACCTGTAAAAACCTGTTCACTTCCTTCTCCCGGCAGTTTTCGTGAGGATATTCTGGAAGATCCCGAGGATGAGTTCAATAAAGCTGCTGCCTTGTTTTATCAGCTTCCGGGAATTTCCGCGGATCTTCGCTGCCCTCCATACGGAGAACAATTTCTTCCTGAAGACAGGTATGGCGAATAGATGACCGCTGTGATTCCTTTTCGGCTTTGAATTTTCTGTTGACTGCTCACTAAAAATGAACAACTTATAGGGAATGCCATTTTTTGTGGTAAAATGCTATGGATTAAAAAACCGCACGTCTTTTGATCTATGCGGGCGTGCTGCCGGCAATCAGGCAGTTCCGCGGCGATGTGAGAAAGGCGGAGGAACAAAACGCAAAGGAGTTTTATTTTTTATGACTAACGTTATTTCCATGAAGGCGTTACTGGAAAGCGGTGTGCATTTTGGCCATCGCACGAACAAATGGAACCCGGGAATGAAGCCGTATATCTTCACCGAACGCAATGGGATCCATATCATTGATCTGCAGCAGACTGCGAAAAGCCTGAATACGGCTTATGCCCTTGTCCGTGATACTGTTGCTTCCGGCAAAGACATTCTGTTTGTCGGAACCAAACGTCAGGCTCAGGAAACTATCCGCGACGAAGCGATCCGCTGCGGTATGCCTTATGTGACCGAACGCTGGTTGGGTGGTATGCTCACCAACTGGGCCACGATTGCTCAGCGTATCAATGAACTCGAACGCCTGGAAAAACTGCGCGATACCGGCGATATCAAAAAGCTGACCAAAAAGGAAGGTTTGATGGTCGAACGTGATATTGCCCGTCTGCAGCTGCGCCTCAGCGGCGTCCGCAACATGAAGGAATTGCCGGGTCTGATTTTCGTTATCGACGTCATGCGTGAAGCTACTGCTATCCATGAAGCGAATCTGAAAAATATCCCGGTTATCGGTATGGTCGATACCAACTGCGATCCGCGCAATGTTGACTATGTGATTCCTTCCAATGATGATGCGATCCGCGCGATTAAACTTGTTGTTGGCAAGATCGCTGATGCGGCTATCGAAGGCAAGATGATGCGCGATGGCGGCGAAACAGTTTCCGTCGAATTCAGCGCCGATACCAATGCTGCAGCCGCCGGCCGTCTGGCTGCTGATGACAGCGATACCAAAGATGAAGATCTCTTTGGCGCTTCCACCCTTGAAAAAATCAACGGCAAAGCCGCTGAATAATTTGTTATAGAAGGATAGAAATAGAATGGCAATCACCACTGATATGATTAAACAACTGCGTGCCGACACCGGTGCCGGTATCCTTGAATGCCGCAAAGCGCTTGAAAATGCCAACGGCGACCTCAAAGCCGCTTTGGATTATCTGCGTGAAAAGGGTCTTGCACAGGCTCAGAAACGTGCCACACGCCAGGCTTCCGAAGGTATCATCGAACTGTATTCCCACATGGGTGGACGCATGGGTGTTATGCTGGAACTGAACTGTGAAACCGATTTTGTCGGCAAATCTGAAGCTTTCCAGAAACTTGCACACGAACTGGCTCTGCAGATCGCTGCTGCTGATCCCCTCTATATCAAGGAAGAAGATATTCCGGCAGAAGTTCTCGAACGCGAAGAAAAGATCGCTACAGCCAAAGCCCGCGAAGAAGGCAAGAAGGAAATCATTATCCCGAAGATCGTTGAAGGTGCTATTAAGAAATTCAAGACCGAAATGGTCCTGATGAACCAGCCTTATATCCGCGATGAATCAATCACCGTTGCCGACCTGATCAACCAGAACATTGTCGCGCTTCGTGAAAACATCGTTGTCCGCCGCTTCACCCGCTATTCACTTGGTGAATCTACGGAATCCATCGAAGACTAATCAGGGAATAAAAAGAGCCGGCGGATAACGTTGGCTCTTTTTTAATTTGGAGGACTATGGCCGATATTTGTTACAACCGTATCCTGTTGAAATTGAGTGGTGAAGCCCTTGCACCGAAGAATGGATCGGGAATTGATCCCGCTTCTGCGAAAATGATTTCCGAACAAATTAAATCTGTAGTGCAGTTAGGCGCGAATCTTGCAATAGTAATAGGAGGAGGCAACATTTGGCGTGGGAAAGTCGGCCTCGAGTTGGGAATGGACCGGGCAACAGCAGACTATATGGGTATGCTGGCAACGGTCATGAACTCACTTGCGCTGATGGATGCACTGGAAAATATTGGTGTTACCACCAGAGTCCAGACTTCAATTGAAATGCGCGCGATTGCGGAACCGTACATCCGCAGACGTGCGCTGCGTCATATTGAGAAAAACCGAGTTGTGATTTTTGCCGGGGGAACGGGCAATCCGTATTTTACGACGGATACAGCTGCAGCTCTGCGGGCAGTTGAAATAAATGCTGATCTGCTGATCAAGGCTACGAAAGTGGATGGCATTTATGACAGCGACCCGAAGAAGAACCCGGACGCAAAGAAATTTGACCGTCTGACTTACATGGATGCGCTGAACAAAAAGCTGCAGGTCATGGATGCGACTGCCATTTCTCTCTGCATGGAAAATCACATGCCCCTGATGGTCTTGAATCTTTGGGAAGAAGGATCACTTAAAAAGGCTTTGATGGGTGAAAAGGTTGGTACGCTGGTTGAAGCGTAAAATGTTGTCGGTAGCCGATTCGATGAATTTTTGAAGTCCCTTCGATTTTCGGGGAAAAGTTTGAAAATCATCAATTTGATTGGAGAAAAGGAGTATCCTGATGAAAAAATCCATTCTTATTTTGGCACTGTGTTTCGTAATGTTGTTCGCGGTTGCCGCTGTTTCTGCCCAGGACCTCACAGTCACTTATCTTGAAAATGACTGCCTGGCTGAAGTTCCCACCGATGAAGCATTATATGCTGCCGGTGATGAAGTTACTGTCCTTTTTGAACCCGTTCAGTATAAAGATTATCTGATCTTCTACGGTTGGGATATTGATGATGACGGTATCGCTGATTTCGGTTATAACTATAACAAGTTCGTAATGCCGGAAGAAAGCGTTGAACTGAAGGCGATCTGCATCGGCGCTTATGCCGGCGGAAGCACCTGCAAAGGCTGCCATCTGCATGGACATCCCAGTCATCATGGGTTTGATTCATTCACTCCCGTTCGGGTTACTGGTGCTGGTCAGTAATTAATCAAATCTAATTATTCGTACGAATAATAGCCAACTGCCTGAAATTTTCAGGCAGTTGACTTTTTTCCTTATATTTTCGGGAGTAAAATCATGATTTGCCACAATTTTCAGGATCTTCAGCTGTCTTCTTTAGGTTTCGGAACAATGCGGCTGCCGCTGAATCCGGATAAGAGTATTGATGAACCTCAGGTTTTTGAAATGACTGACTATGCATTAGCTCATGGTGTTAACTATTTTGATACCGCTTATCCCTATCATGCTTCGAAATCAGAAATAGTGATCGGTAAGGCTTTGGCCAGATATCCGCGGGAATCCTTTTTTCTCGCTGATAAATATCCCGGTCACCAACTCGCTGAAAGCTATATCCCGGCAGATATTTTTAACGATCAGCTGCATAAATGCCAGGTGGATTATTTTGATTTTTATCTGCTTCATAATGTCTGCGAGATGTCCATTCCTGCTTACGAAGATCCTCGCTGGGGGATCATAGATTATTTTTTGGAACAAAAGGCGGAAGGAAGAATACGTCATTTCGGTATGTCCTCTCATGCGCTTCCTGAAAATCTTGAAAAATTTCTTGACCGTTGGGGAAAATACATCGAATTTTGTCAGATACAGCTTAATTTTCTTGATTGGACACTGCAAAACGCAAAACGGAAGTATGAGATCCTCACTGAGCGTGGAATACCTGTTTGGGTTATGGAGCCGCTTCACGGTGGACGGCTTTGCAGCCTTTCGGAAGAAGATCAGAACCGCCTTAAGGCGCTTCGTCCTGAGGAAACTATTCCTGCCTGGTCTTTCCGTTTTCTGCAGGGTCTTCCCAATGTCACAATGATTCTCAGTGGCATGTCCGGTTTGGATCAAATGAAGGAGAATACTGCGACTTTTGAGGAATATAAACCGCTGAATGATGTTGAATATTCAACACTGATGGAAATAGCTGACGGGATGAAAAATGCTTTACCTTGCACATCCTGTCGTTATTGCTGTGACGGCTGCCCGATGGAGCTGAACATTCCGCTTCTTATCAATGCATTCAACGATGCCCGGCTGCATCCGGCTTCTTTTACCGTTCCGATGATGCTGGATTCTTTACCGGGGGACAAATTACCATCAGCCTGTATTGGGTGCGGACAATGTACACAGATCTGTCCGCAGAAGATAGACATTCCGAAAGCAATGTCAGAATTTGCAGAATTGATGCCGAAGTTGCCCAATTGGACAAAACTATGTGAGGAACGGGCTGCTGCAGCAAAAGCGGCAAAACTTTAGCGGCAGTTCTCAGATGTCAGTAAATATTGGTTATTAGAGACGATTTCCTAAAAAAATATTATTTAAGGAAATTATTCCTGATTACTATTTTATATGGGAGGATATATTAATATGTCTTGTACAACAATTTTGGTTGGAAAACAAGCCAGTAATGACGGATCAACAATGGTTGCCCGAACAGATGACGGGCACTTTGACGTGAAGAAGATGATCGTTATGGATCCTAAAAAACAGCCGCGGAAATATAAGAGTGTGATTTCGCATGTGGAAATCGAACTTCCGGATAACCCGATGCGTTATACTGCCTGTCCGAGTGTGGATCTGAAACACGGCATATGGGCGGCAACCGGCATCAATGAAGCCAATGTCGGTATGACGGCGACGGAAACTATTACTTCCAATCCCCGTGTTCTGGCAGCTGATCCACTGGTTGAGATGAAGGAAGCTAAAGGCCGGACAAAAATGGTTCCCGGCGGGATCGGAGAAGAAGATTTTGTCATTTTGGTATTGCCATATATCCATACTGCCCGTGAAGGTGTTCTTCGCCTGGCTTCACTTTTGGAGCAATATGGCACCTATGAGATGAACGGCATTGCATTCAATGATGAAAATGAAGCCTGGTGGCTGGAAACCATCGGCGGACATCACTGGATGGCTCGCAGAGTTCCGGATAATCGTGTTGTGATCAATCCGAATCAGTGGGGAATGGATGGCTTTGACTTGAATGACGCTTTTGGTGAGCAGAAAGAAAACCTGTGTTCAGCTGATCTGCGGGAGTTCATTTCGGAAAACCATCTTGACCTGAATCAGGAAGCGGGTTTGTTTAATCCCCGTGACATTTTTGGTTCCCATACAGATATGGACCACATTTACAATACTCCGCGTGCCTGGTTCATGGCTCGTTATCTGATGCCGCACAGATACCGCTGGGATGGTGAGAACGCGGATTTTACTCCGGAAAGTGAAAATATTCCCTGGTCAATTGTCCCGGAACGAAAGGTTGCGGCAGAGGATGTAAAGTATATGCTGTCTTCTCATTTTCAGGGAACACCCTATAATCCATATGCGAAGCATGATAACGGACAGCGTGGAATTTACCGCCCGATTGGTATCAACCGCACTGGTGTGACATCGATCTGTCAGATCCGCAGTGATGTTCCTGATGCAATTAAAGGCATTGAATGGATCTGTTTCGGCTCGACTACTTTCAGCGCCATGCTGCCTGTTTATACCAATGTATCCCGCCTGCCCCGCTATCTGACAGATGTAACGCTTGATACATCTACCGAAAATTTCTATTGGGGCAGCCGGCTTATTGGTGCACTTGCAGATCCCTGTTATGGCAGTTCTATCCAGAACATAGAGCGTTATCATAATGCAGTAATCACCAGAGGGCGGCAGCTGATCCGTGAATATGACCGGATAATGATCGAAAACAATAATTTTAGCCTGATGGAAGAAGCAAACCGGAAGCTCTGCGATATGGCGAAAGAAGAGACGATAAAGACTTTAAATAAGGTTCTGCTTGAAGCCACTATTCACATGAAAAACGGTTATAACCGCGCAGATAACTGATACGGTTTTTCATCCGTAACATTTGGGACAGGCCATCAGGCCTGTCCTTTTAGATTGATTAATAATCAGTTTGATATGAAATAAGGTTTCCCGCGTGATCATAAATCAGCTTCAGGGAGAAAATATCTTTACGGGTCTGCAGCATCGGAAGGAATATTCTGTCGCCTTCCCATACAGGAAGTTCCGGTACTTCCTGTATCGGGATCCATCGCAGGATTCCCTCCTCACATGCAGGGAGAGTCTCTTTTTCTGATTTGGCAGTGTAAAGGAATGTAAGCTCATTGCCCCAGGCCGGAAGGATAAAAGTGAGAATACCACGCAGCTTCAGATCGATCAGCTCCATTCCGGCTTCTTCCCGACATTCCCGGCGAATGCACTCATCCGGAGATTCATTTTCCTCCAAATGGCCGCCGATCCCGATCCATTTTCCAGCGTTCTCATCCTGTTCCTTTTTTACGCGGTGCATCATAAGCCACCGCCCGTCTTTTTCAATATAGCATAAAGTCGTTAGTCTCATGGCGATCATCTTGGAACGCATCAGCGCTGTCTTATTTTATTTCTGAACCCTGTTTGAACATCATCATCATCTCGTTGGTAAGGCTCAGTGAGTCCGGCTGTAGTTCAATATCCTGCCGATTTACCCAGGCAGCGTATTTCAATTCGGTTTCATCGCGATGGATCGTGTCATCTCCGTCTACATCGCAGTAAAAACCCATCAGAATGTCAGCTGCAATACCCCATGGCTGGGATTTGTAATAGCGGATATTTTTGACTGTAAGCCCTGTCTCCTCCATCACTTCCCTCTGAACCGTCTCTTCCATGGTTTCACCGATCTCTGTGAAACCGGCGATCAGGGCGTTATAAGCATAAGTACGGTTATATTTTGTCAGCAGCAATTTGTCCCCGTTGGTCACACCGACTATGACAGCGGGGTTGATGCGCGGATAGATTTTATTTCCGCAATGCGGACAGACCATAGCCCGTTCTATGGTGTCGAATTCTGTTTTTGTACCGCAGATCCCGCAGTAGCGGCTGGAATGATACCATTTTGCCAGGTGCCATGCGGTAAAGATGATGAAAATATCCTGATTTCCCTGTTTTTTCAGTTTTCGCAGTTCCTGTATATCGTACCATTCATATCCATCAGGAAGGTTGTCCGCTTCTATAACCAGGAAATATTTTTCATCATCAAGGGAAAACAGGTACACGGAATCCGTTTTTTTTGTAAATTCGTACCATTTCGGGAAGGTGAGCTTTTGCTGATCTTTGTTGTAATGAATGTAGAATTTATTACTGTGGAAGCATATGATAAGGTCATCTTCGTTTGGTTTAATATGTTTATATTGGTTGTTGAATTGAACAGGCTGAATATCCTGGATCATGGATCATACTCCTTTATCGCAGAAAACCGTTGTAATATTCCACCAGAAAAAAGGCACCATTGTTTGGCTTATAAGGCTGGAACCAGGCGACCATAGTGGTTGTTTCATTATTGAAATAAAGCGGCACCACGCCTTCGAACCAGAATTCATCATCAGGATCATGGAAGGGCTTCATACCGTTGATCCAGAGAACATCAAAAAGCGACTGGATCTGTTCTGAGGACTGGACATCCGCAGTTACGGAAACCTTCCAGAGATTATCGTGATGTTCCTCGTAATCATCCATAAAAAAGTTGATATAGATATTGTTATTTCTGTCAGTATTAAACCTGCTGGTACAAACCAGCTGGTCTGTATAGTCTTTGCAGATAAAATCCGGGAAAATGCTCATGACCCGCATTACTTCTGTCTTTGGTTTATTCCACAAAATCGGAAATGAGTTAGAGATATATTCCAGCTGTGGCCCTGCATAATTGGCGAAATCCGCAAAGCTTAAGGAGAAGATGCAAAGACTTAGCGCAAATATTATACTGAGAAGAATCAGGAGTTTTTTCATTAATATCTCCTCTAAAAATTCATCCTGCGTTTCCATTCGGAAAACACTTTGCCGCCGGCGAAATAAATCAGGCCGATCAGCAGGGCAGCTGCTAATAATGCGGCTGCCAGACAAAGATAACGCATCGGGGATTTACTGGTGAAAAAAATCAGCAGCGGACCGAGTCCGAGAACGCAGATCGCGACCAAAGACAGGATGTATTCTCTCCAGAACTCCCGGAAAACCAAAGCAAGTACAATGGTAGTGATCATAACACCGATGTAAAGGATCGGGATCACATAATCGATTGACCACTGGTGCCATCCGGTCAGATGATCTATCAGGATCAAATAGAGCGAAAGTGCACAAAGGTCCAGCAGCAGTTTGTAGTTCAGGTTGATATTTGTGAGCAGATGGGTTCCCAGTGAGACCCAGGCGGCTGCAATCCCTCCGATCACGAATAAAGACCAGGTCAATTGATGATTGATCAGCAGATCGATCAACCCACAAACCAGGACAGCGATCAGTGACAAAAAAGCAAACAGTTTTGCCAGAAAAGGAAATCTGTTTGGTGGATTAACCGGCAGCGAAAAATCGGGATATAAGCTTTCTTCTCCGCCTTTGTCATCAGAGAGAGTGAGTTCACTTCCGCAAAGCGGACAGTAATATTCAGTGCCTCCGATCTCAATCTTACATTCAGGACAAATTTTCATGTGTATCTCCCTCGGCCTCCGACGGATCGCTTGTCCAAACCTTCATTTTTAGACCGGCTTCACTGAGTTTGCTGATAAATATCCGCTCTACATGGCGCTCCTCTACAATTGAAGAAAAGGTCATATATGCCGTATCCATCCAAGTAACCATACTGAGATTCAGCGGGATCAAATCACTGCAGCTCAAACCGAAATCAAAATTCCGGATATGTTTTGCCATCGAATCATCCAGACGGATGATTCCGAGATTAGAAAAGGAAGCAGTAAACAGGTTATCTCCCAAAATGTGGTGTGCTTCCCTTAGTACAAGCTGTTTGAGACTCAGCGGTGCCGCCCGCAGAAAAGGATTTTTCTCAGAGCTCACATTCGGGTTGAGACGCGGAATCAGAGCTTCCCGTGTGCATGTGGCACGCAGCTGTGTTTTGATGTATTGCAGCGTTTTCTCCAGCGGTTCATCTGCGTTGGCAACAGGTTCTCCGATGTTGGCAAAATAGGTGAAGTTCCGCAGGGTGTCGCTTTGGAAAAGCTTTCGCAGATTGATAGGGATGGAGATCTTTACCGGTTTTTCGGAGTCGGTCGTTTCTTTCAATACAACAAGGAAAGAACGAAGGAACTGTCCCGTCAGATATTCAGTCAGTGTCACCTGGCAGCTGCGTGAAAGAGCCAGCAGAGGAGCGGTTTCTGTGTGTATATGGATCGCGCGGGAGTGTCCTACCGGCATACGTGTTCCTTCATAATGCAGAGCAGCGTTGCTGTCGGCACGGTCAGACGGGATCTGTGGGTCATAATATCGCAGGAAACTGTTTTCCCGTTCTTCTTCTGTAGGCTTATGCCTAAGCGTGCGGATATTTTCACCGGGTTTTATGTCTTCTCCGGAAAGTAACAGGTAATAATAAACCAGCGTTTTTAAAAATTCCAACCCACCGGTTCCGTCGGTAATAACATGGAAAACTTCAAGATTTACCCGCTTTTTGAACCATGTGACGCGGAAAAGAAATCCGTTTTCTGCTTCCGGATCGACGATTTGGCAGGGATAATATTGTTCCGGCTGCAGAGTTGGATTTTTATCCATTTCTTCGAAATAAAACCAGAAAGCACCGCGTTTGAGTGTCATGGAGAATCCAGGATAGCGAACCATTGTCACATTCAGTGCTGTCTGCATGATATTTGGGTCAATTTCGTTATGAAAAGTACAGGATAATCGGAATACGCTCGGCTGCCGGGGTGAAATGATTGCCGGATATATTTTTGCGGATGTCTCTAATGGGTACCAGTTTTCATTATTCATAATTAAATTTTATCCCTTTTTCAAAAGCGTTTTTACAAATATTTTATTTTGATTATACGAATCAATATCAGAATAAATTTGTGTTTTGCACGAATTACTCGGAAACTGACACACTGCAGGTTGTAAATAGTAACTTTTGGCAATTTATAAATCAAATGGTATGATTAGACAAGTAAGAGGGAAAGGTGCCTGCGTAAAATTCAAATGAAACTGGTCAGTCAGAGTAAAAAGATAAAAACCATGTCTGGAAGAATGAGACTCATCATTCTTCGTCCGAAGGGACAGAATCGGCCTTTACCGGGGATACTTTGGTTCCATGGCGGCGGCTACTTGTCCGGGATGGCGGCGATGGTTTATCATTCTGCAGGAAAGATGCTTGCGGAAAAATTCGGAGCAGTGGTGATCTCACCGGGTTATCGGCTGTCATGGCAGGCTCCTTATCCTGCGGCAGTGAATGACTGTTATGCGGCGCTGGAATATATGTATGAGCATGCGGAAGAACTGATGATATGTTCCGACTGCATAATCGTTGGCGGTGAAAGTGCGGGAGGTGGCTTGACTGCGGCTGTCTGTATGCTGGCCAGGGATCGGGGAAAGATACGAGTTGCATATCAGCTCCCGCTTTATCCTATGCTTGACTGTTTTGATACACCCACTTCTAAAGATAATCACGGATATTTCTGGAATACTTTAACCGAAATATGCTTCTCCTGCCCGTGAAACAAATTATACAGGACTTCCGCCGGCTTATACCTTTGTTTGTAAAGGTGAACCGTTTTATAACGAAACACTGTCATATATCAGAAATCTGCAGCGGGCAGGAATTCCCGCGTCAGCGGATATCTATTCAGGAAAAGTACATGCGTTTGATATGATGTTGCCATGGACAAAAAAAGCAAAACAGGCGAGGGCAAGACTTTGCGAGGTTTATATGAAGATGCTCCGGGATTTCGGTTTCACAGAATTTGAACAGGTCACAGGCAGGGAATACAATGGATAAAATAATCGTTATTGGCTGCCCGGGAGCGGGAAAAAGCACTTTTGCAAGAGAGTTGCGGGACCTGACCGGACTTCCTCTGATTTATCTGGACCGGTTGTGGCATAAGGAGGATCGGACGACTGTAACACGGGAATGGTTTGATGCCTCGCTTGCAAAAGTGCTTGCCGGGGATAAATGGATCATTGATGGAAATTATATCCGTACTCTGGAAACACGGCTGCAGCATTGCGATACGGTTTTTTTTCTGAACTATCCTACGGAGCTTTGTCTGGAAGGTGCTGCTGCCCGGATTGGCACTGTCCGTGAAGATCTTCCGTGGGTAGAAGAGGACTTCGCCCCGGAATTTCGGCAGTGGATCCTGGATTTTTCTCATGATCAGATGCCGGGGATCTGTGAACTGTTGGAGCGTTACAGTGCTGGAGTTGATGTTATTATGTTTCATTCCCGTGAAGAGGCTTCTGATTGGCTTAAGACAGAAAAGCTAAAACAGCGCTTCCGGGTACTCCATGCAGATGAGGAATTCCAGCGTGCAGGTGCATATTATGTTCGCATCCAGGCTATGGCAAAAGCTTATCACATCACCTTACGAGAGGAATTTGATGAAATCGACGGACCGGATTGTCATTATGTTCTGGCGCTTGATGATGATTTTCCGGCAGCAACCTGCCGCTGGTTTGAAACAGGTACAGGAACGGTTGAGATCGGGCGGGTCGTTGTTCTCCCTGAATATCGCGGAATGCATCTTGGTTCTCTTGTGATGCGGGAGGCAGAATCCTGGATCAAACAAGATGGTTATCAAAAAATCGTGATTTCCTGTAGAAAAGGCTGCGAACCTTTCTACGAAAAACTCGGGTATAAATATAATGATTCCTTCCAGGCTCACAGATCCACCTTTGATTGTGTTTATATGGAAAAATATATAAAATATAAAAAAATTTGAATAGAAATTTTTACGAAATCACGTAAAATGATAGGAAAATCATTATAATTATAAACGTATCATATTCTGTAATTTTGCAGCAGGGAGAAACTGCATAGGAAAAAGTTCGAAAACGATTTATTGATGATTATTGGAGAGAGAATCGATGAATAACGGTTTGCACCGGTTCATTAGCACTTTA
>CACYHU010000006.1 GCA_902774215.1 uncultured Chloroflexota bacterium | reverse complement strand
AGCCGTATCGCGTTATTTAAAAGCGCCAAAGCTGGCGGGTAACTGAAGGTCAGCTCGACCGGCCCCATCAATAATCACCATAGTGCGGGAAGTTCTCCCACCGGCAAGACCTGCTGTCCGCCCACCATTGCGGAGCATTTCCTTTTGATGGTATTTCTAAAAAGGCTGTCGTACACCATATCAATGTGCGACAGCCTCGTGTATTTTGTTTTCCGTGATCACGGCGCCTGATTCATATGCGGAGCGGGAGCTTCGCCCCCTGAAGCGGACCGTCCTCCGCGGGTACAGACCCCTTCGGGTTCAGTCCCCGATGACGCTTACAGGCACTAATGGGGACGGGCTCCTGCGGCTGACGCCTCCGGGTACCGTCCCCGGGATATTTTTAGAAGTCGTCAAATTCGATTTCGGCGTCGGCGCCATCGAAGAAGAAGAATTCACCGCCGTCGTTTTCGAAGAATTCGAAATCACCTTCCTCAAACTCGTCGCCTTCCTCGAAGGTCTCGATCTCTTCCTCGACCGCATCGCCCAGCCATGCGCCGATGATCGCCTGACCCCAGCTCTCATTCTGAGAGATGTAGTACTCCTGCAGCAGCGGCGAATAGATATCGAAATACACGTTGGAATAGACCGGAATCATCGGCAGGGTCTCATTGAAGCGTTCCATGAAGGTGATCCATTCCGTCACATACTCAAGCACCTCGCCCGGCTCAGTCTGACGCATGGCGACTGTATCTTCGTACATCTCCTCGTCTACGATCATCGTTGAGAACCAGGCATGGGCGCCATTCTCATCGGTGAGGAAATAACCGGAAGGGTCATAAACGCCCTCAAAATTCCGGGCAAGGAACACCAGATCCGCATCCCATTCACCCGGATGAATGTAACGATCAACAAGCTCCTGCATCGGGACCGCTTCCATCGTCAGTTTGATCCCGACTTCCTCGAGATTCGGGACCCAAAGCTCCTGAAGCGATTCATTGATATTGTTCCCCTGCGGGTAAATCAGTTTGAATTGCAGGGTTACGAGCTTGTCATCAATAACCTTTTCACGTACATTGTCCGCGTTCAGGATCCAGCCGTCCTGATCCAGAAGGGTATTTGCGGCATTTGTATCGAGCAGGTAAACCGTCAGTTTATCCAGGTTCAGGGCATCCCATTGCTCAAGTTCCCTTTCGTAAGCAGCCTGGGCAGCGGCATCGTTTTCATCCTCCGGCGGATCGATCGGGGCGGCAGCCGTACCATTGACAATGGCGTACATCCATTGGCCGAGACCATAATAGCTGTCTACACGCAATCCATAGTAACCGGTATAGCGGCCGATCAGCTCATCACGATCCATACACCAGGCCATCGCCTGACGCACCGCCTGACTCTGCAGCGCAGGGTTGGCACCGTTGAAGGCCACAAAAGAGATCCCGGTACGCGGGTAGTTCGCCATCTTATAACCCTGAGAAATGAGCTTCAGGGCATCGGAAACCGTCGAAGCCCGGGTGACCTTGTTCAGAAGATCAAATTCGCCGTTTGCAAGTTTTTCGGCCATTGTGTCATTATCAGCCAGGGTATAGGTAATATTGGGGATCAGCGGCATCTTTCCATCGTGATTCCCTTTGTACCAGGGATTGATCACGAAATTCGCGGTCGTTCCGTCCCAGCTTTCAAGCATGTAAGGGCCGCAGGAAACAGAAGGATGCATCTGATAACCGGTTTCAGGGTTCAAAATGGTTTCCCGCAGCAGATCAGCCGTAAAGACCGGTTCCGTCACCGAAGGGTCTTCATTTTTCAGGAAAACGCCATAACCTTCATCATCGACCATAACCCCCGGAGCAATAACAGATATCGGATAAGGGCTGCAGGAAAGCAGACCGATCTCAAAGAAGAACGGCAGATATTCATGGCTGAGCGTGATCATCAGCTGGTCTTCTTCCAAAACCTGAACACCGGCGAGGTAGTTCACGGTACCGTCCATATATTCCTTATACCCGAAGAGGAAGTCCTTTTTAGACGAATGGCCGCCGATCTCGTCGATCTCAGGCGCAATGCTCAAAAGGAAGGAAAAGGCATAATCCCAGGCCGTGATCTTTGTACCGTCGGAATAATACAAATTGTCCTGAAGCGCGATCAGATAAGTACGGTCACCGTTTTCATTATCCCTGATACCGATCGCATTGACGACGGAGGGATCATGGGTGAAAACACCGTTTTCACCGTCCCACATGATCAGGTTATACCCATGGATCAGGCTGCGGACATCCCCGTCACTGGTAACATCCTCCCACATTTCGGTGAAGAACTTGCCGTGCATAGGCGTTGTGTTGCCGACAGTCAGACGATCCTGAATGTTAATTCCGGCTTCATATTCATTCTCAGCCTCATCCTGAGCACAAACCGCCGTAAAAGACAAGATAAAAATGAGAAAAATGAAGATGATCTTTTTCATAATGACTAACCTCGCTTTCAGTCAATTAAAACATGATATGCTGCCGGTCTGAACCGGCAGCATATTCAATTTATTACATTATTCGAGAGCGTAACCGCTGTTGTTGATAAACACTTCACCAAGACCCAAAGCCGTTTCCAGATCATCAATGTCGACCAGGATATTCGGTTCGGCGACCACGACCGGGTGTTCCTCATCCGGTTCAGCATGACGCGGTTCAGGTACATCCTTCTGCGGTTCCGGTTCATCGTGCGGGACCACCGTCGGCACAGGTGTGGGTTCCGGACCCGGAGTGGGCGTCCGTGTCGGGATCAGCACCGGAATATCAGCGGGATCTTCAGCCTTATAAACGACCGTGATCTCAATATTGCCGGCCGGCTGTGTGCCGGTCACAACAGTCTGACTTGCGGTATATCCGGTGATAACAGGAGAATCAACCGCAAAGGTCACACCTGCGGGCTGTTCCGCGAAATAATCCCCGGCTGCCGTTTCACCATTCTCATAAACATAATGGATGGTCAGCGTATAGATATTGCTGTTCGTGAAGGTCGTCTGACTGCCGGACTTGACAGCGCTGACCGGGTAGTAACCGCCGATGGTCTGCTCCGTCCAGCTGTATTCGACCGGACTGCCGTTTTCGTAGAGCGGCAGGTTATTCACGGTTGCGGACCAGCCGTTATCAGCATTGAGGGTCGCGGAGAGGATCACTGAACCATTGCTCTGCAGTCTCACGCTGAGCGCATCCGGGCGCATACCGCCGGCGTTGTTCCTGTCATCCCAGACCTTGCGGACAGAAACAGCTGTACGGGCAACCTCATGCACATTAGAGAAGACCGCATTATTGCCGTTCACTGTTTCAATGAGTGTATAACCCTCGATCATTTCTTCAGACCAGGTGTAACGGATCGGCTCATCGTTGTAGTAAAGCGGCAGGTCATCGATCGTTACGGTCCAGCCATTGGCATCATTCAGACGGCGTGTCCTCACGGAACCATCGCTGCCTGTCAGCGTCACAGCCAGGGAGACCGGGCGGATACCGTCACGGTTGTTATCATCGACCCAGACCTTTTCAATCGTCGCGGCGCTCGGATTGTAAGTGATCGTCAGCGTGCCGGGCACATAGACCACAATGTAGTTGCCCTGTTCTTCCTCACCGGAAGGAGTGATCGGGTAGGTTCCCGGTTCTTCGCCCTCTTCACGGGTCACTTCATACGTGATCGGGTCATTGTTCAGATTGCCCTCGACGGTCACTTCCGGATCTTCGTCTTTCTGTCCGTATTCCTTTGTCTGGTCATGAACAGTTACGGTGACGACCTTCGGCGTGACTTCCAGTGTGCCGTCAACATAGGTGATGTCATAGTTACCGGTCACGTCTCTGCCGTCTCCGTCCACGATCTCGGCATCAGATGGAACGTTCGAAGATTTCCCGACATTTGTCTGACTGCCATCAGTCTTTACGGATTTAATCGAATCGCCATCAGCAAGTCCGGTACCTTCCCCATCTTCAGCAGAAGACGCGTATTCATCGTTCGTCAGCGGCTTACCGTCATAAACCTTTTTGTCACTGCCGGCTGTGATGATGATCGGTTTCTTTGTGACCGTCAGCGTACCATCTTCATAGACGATCTTGTAGTTGGAGGTCACATCTTCACCGTCCGCATTTTTGATGACCGCTTCATCAGGTGTATTGGGACCGGTGCCGGCATCAGTCTGTCCGCCTGTAACGGTAACAGAATCAACGCTGTCGCCGTCCGCAAGGCCGGAGCTGCTGAAGTCATCACTTGTCAGTTCCCTGCCGTCATAGATCTTTTCAGCATCACCGCCTGTGATCACGATCGTCTTCGGCGTCACAGACAGGGTATTTTCCACATAGCGGATGCTGTAGTTTTCGGTCACATTATCACCGGCTTTATTGCGGATGACCGCATCAGACGGGACATTCGGGGAGCTGCCGACATTCGTCTGACTGCCGGTTAAGGTCACTCTGCTGATTTCATCACCCGCAGCAAGAGCTGTATTGGTATAAGTATCCTTCGTCAGCGGTCTGCCGTCATAGACCTTTTCAGCACCATCAGCGGTAATGGTTATCGGTTTCGGAGTGACTTCCAGCGTACCGTCGATATATTTAATTGTATAGTTATGCGTCACGTCATCGCCGGATCTGTTCACAATGACCGCATCGGATGGGACATTATCGGAAGTACCGACTGTCAACCGGCTGCCGGTCACGGTGACAGAACCGACTGCATCAGCCGGTGCCACATTGGACGCGGTGTAACCATCAGCAGTCAGCACGCTGCCGTCATAAACCTTTTTGCCATTATCCGCGGTGATCGTAAGGGGACGCTTTGTCACAACAAGTTCACCCGGAATATATTCGATGTTGAAATTCGCTGTGACATCTTTACCATCCGCATTCACGATCACGGCACCTGAAGCTTCATTGGCATGACGGCCGGCTTCGGTCTGCGCGCCATCCACGGTAATGGAGGAGATGCGCTCACCGTCTAAGAGTCCTGAAACACTGTAACCGTCTTTGGTCAGTTCCGTGCCGTCATAGACCTTTGCAGCGCTTGCGGCAGTGATCCGGACAGTGCGGGATTTCACGACCAATGTACCCGGAACATAGGTGATCCTGTAATTTCCGGTCACATCTTCGCCGTTGGCGTTGAGGATCTCAGCCGCTGAAGGAACATTCGGTACATTACCGACATTGGTGATGGTCCCTCTCACGACAACAGAGACCAGCGTATCACCCGGCATCAGCACAGAACTGGTATAACCGTCTTTGGTCAGCGGTTTGCCATCATAAGTCTTGCTGTCGCTTGCCGCGGTAATGACAAGGGAAGGATAAATCGTGACTTCAAGCAATCCTTTGACATAGGTGATGTCATAGCTGTCGGTTACGTCCGTGCCCTTCGCATTGACGATCCGTGCACCGGAAGCGACGTTGTAAGAGCTGCCGGCATTGGTCTGGCTGCCCCGGACCACCACAACTGAGAAGCTGTCGCCGGCGGCGAGTGCAGAATTTGTATAACTGTTCTTTGTCAGCGGCGTACCATCATAGATCTTGGAAGCACTGTCAGCAGTGACCGTAACGGGTTTCGGTGTGACTTCAAGCGTACCATTGACATAATTCACTTCGTAGCATTCTGTCACATTCTCACCGTCACTGTTAGTGATCACGGCATTACGCGGAACGTTATTGGAGGTGCCTTTGACAGTCTGACTGCCGGTCACAGTAACCGAGCTGATGCTGTCACCTGCCGCAAGCGCTGTGTTCTCATAGCTGTCTTTCGTCAAGGCGGTGCCGTCATAAACCCTGGTATCGCTGTCTGCGATGATCGTCAGCGGCTTCTTCGTCACTTCCAGCGTTCCATTGGTGTAGGTGACCGCATAGTTGGCAGTCACGTTTTCACCGGCTCCGTTCAGGATCACCGCATCAGACGGCTTGTTATCGGAAGTTCCGACTACTGTCTGACTGCCGGTCACTTTCACCTCATCAATACTGTCGCCTGCTGCCAGGCCCGTATTGGTATAGCTGTCCTTCGTCAGAGCAGTGCCGTCATAGACCTTGGTATCGCTGCCGGCAGTGATGGTGACCGGTTTCGGTGTTACCTCAAGTTCGCCGTTTACATAAGTGATCGCATAGCTGGAGGTCACGTCTTCACCGTCTGAATTGACGATCTTCGCTTTGTCCGGTACGTTTTTGTTTGTTCCCACATTGATTTGAGCACCGGAAACGGTGACGGAAGTGATGGTGTCACCGGCTCCCAGCGCGGAATTGGTATAGCTGTTTTTGGTCAGCGCAGTACCATCATAAACCTTATAATCACTGTCAGCGGTGATCGTCAGTACTTTCGGAGTAACCTCCAGCGTCCCGCTGGCATATTTGATGTCATAGCAGAATGTAACATCATTTCCGCCCCTGCTGAGGATCTTCGCTTCAGACGGGACATTATCGGAGGTCCCGACTTCCGTCTGACTGCCGGTCACAACCGCGGAGACGACTCTGTCGCCTGAGGCGGGGTCGGTGCTGGTAAAGCTGTCTTTTGTCAGAGGTGTACCGTCGTAGACTTTAACAGCATTGTCCGCAGTGACAGTAATGGGTTTCGGTGTGACTTCCAGCGTCCCGTTTACATATTCGATCTCATAGCTGGAGGTCACATCTTCTCTTTCGGCATTGATGATCCCGGCCTTATCCGGAACGTTATCGGATTTGCCGACAAGCGTCTGCATACCGGTCACCGTTACGGAGAAGAAGCTGTCACCGGATGCCAGACCGGTACTTGTGTAGCTGTCCTTCCGCAGTGTCTTCCCGTCATAAACCTTCTCATCGCTGTCCGCAGTGATGACGAGTTTCTTCGGTGTCACCTTCAGGATGCCCTTTTCATAGGAGACAGCATAGCTTGCCGTCACATCATCACCGTTTGCGTTGACGATTTTCGCGGAGCCTGCCACATTATCAGCAGTTCCGACAGTCGTACGCTGTCCGGTAACCACGGCCGATTCGACACTGTCGCCTTCCGCCAGGTCACGGCCGGTAAAGCCGCTGTTGGTCAGCGGAGTACCGTCATAGACCTTTTCATCACTGGCTGCCGCAACAACCGCTTTACGCGGCGTCACGGTCAAGGTGCCGGGGTCATACCTGATGGTATAGCTGGCAGTCACATCCTCCCCGGCCTTATTGACGATCTTTGCCGCGGACGGCGTGTTATAGGAGCTGCCGACGATCGTCTGACTGCCGGTCACGACAACACTTTCGATGCTGTCGTTTTCGGCAAGTGCCGTATTGGTATAGGAATTCTTTGTCAGGGCTTTGCCGTCGTAGACCTTTTCATCGCTGTCAGCGGTGATGGTCAAAGTCTTCGGCGTCACTTCGAGATTGCCGTTTACGTAGCTGATGTTGTAGCAGTTCGTGACATCATTCCCTGCATTATTCCTGATCTTCGCCTCGTTCGGGACGTTATCGGAGCTGCCGACGAACGTCTGGCTGCCGGTCACGGTGACGCTCCCGATGCTGTCGCCTTCAGCAAGATCCGAATTGGTATAGCTGTCCTTTGTGAGCGGCGTACCGTCGTAAATCTTTTTGCCACTGTCAGCAGTGATCGTCAGATCCTTCGGCGTGACTTTCAGTATACCATTGCCGTAACCGACAGCATAGTTGCGGGTCACATTCTGTCCGGATGCATTGACGATTTGCGCATAGGACGGAACATTAGCGGAATCACCGACAACCGTCTGAGAGCCGGTGATGGTGACGGTTTTGACCCGGTCACCTTCCGCAAGATCTGTATGAGTATAGCTGTTGAGCGTAAGCGCTTTCCCGTCATAGACCTTTGAACTGCTGCCGGCAGTGATGGTAACAGCCATCGGCGTCACACGCAGAACACCATTATCATAGTTGATGTCATAGCAGAATGTCACATCGGTCCCGCCTGCATTGATGAACTTCGCCTCGTCCGGGACATTATCGGAAAAGCCGACGTTCGTCTGGCTGCCGGTCACTTTCACAGCGTTAAGACTGTCGCCTTCAGCCAATTCGGTGGTTGAAGCACTGTTTTTGGTCAATGCCTTACCGTCATAAACCTTGGCATCGCTGTCCGCAGTGACAGTGACCGGTTTCTTCGTGACTTCCAAGGAACCGTTGGCATAGATTATATTGTAGTTGTTCGTTACGTCCTCGCCGTTATTGACGATCTGCGCAGCACTCGGGACATTAGCGGACCTGCCGACCAGCGTCTGCGTACCGGTAACGGTCACAGACTCGATCTGATCCGTACCCACGAGGCCATTATCAGTGGTATAGCTGTTTTCTGTCAGGGCCCTGCCGTCATATTCCTTATGGTTGGAGCCGGCGGTAATGGTCAGTGTCTTCGGAGTCACTTTCAGGGAACCGTCAACACAGGTGATGACATAGCAATCCGTTACATCTTCATTTGCGCCGTTGCGGATCGTCACATCACCCGCCTTATTTGGTGATTCACCGACATTCGTCTGTGAACCACTGACCGTGATCGCCGTGATCCCGTCACCCGCTGCCAGATCTGTTTTCGTGTAAGAATTCTTTGTCAGCGGGGTGCCGTCATAGGTCTTCACATCGCTTGCCGCAGTGATCGTGAGCGGTTTCGGCTTCACTTCCAGCTTACCGTTTTTATAAGAGATGGCATAACTGGCCGTCACATCCACACCGTCACTATTGACGATTTTCGCCGGAGACAGAACATTGTCGGATGTGCCTGTCTTCGTCTGACTGCCGGTCACCGTAACACTGTCGATGCGGTCGCCCTTAGCCAACCCGGTATAGGTATAGCTGCTCTTTGTGAGTGCTGTACCGTCATAGACCTTTTCCGCGCTGTCTGCAATGATGACCAGGGAGAGGTTCTGCGTCACCGTCAGTTCACCCGGCAGATAGGTAATATTATAGTTTTCCGTAACATCCGTTTCACCGCGATAGATCTTTGCATCCTTAGCGACATTCGGAGAAGTCCCGACCACAGTCTGGCTGCCGGTCACTGAGACACTTTGGATCTTGTCACCCGGGGCAGGAGCTGTATTGGTGGTATAGCTGTTCTTCGTCAGCGGTGAACCATCATAGATCTTCGACGCACTGTCAGCAGTGATAGTTATACTGCGTTTTGTTACTTCCAGTTCACCGTTCTGATAAGAGATGGTGTAATTTCCGGTTACAACATCACCGGACTTATTCTTTATTTCGCCGCCGCCCGGGACATTAGCGGATTTGCCGACATATGTCCGGGACCCGGTCACGCTCACATCAGAAAGTACGTCACCTTCCGCAAGATCTGTTTTGGTATAGCTGTTCTTCGTCAGCGGAGTACCGTCATAAACCTTTGTATCATTTTGAGCAGTGATGGTAAGCGGCTTCGGTGTAATGGTCAGGGTACCGGTCTCGTAAGAAACGATATAGTTGCCCTGTTCCTCAGCACCGGACGGAGTGATGGTGTACGGTCCTACATTTTCGCCCTCCGCCCTGCTGAGCGTATAGGCGATCTCATCATCCTCGCTGATCAAACCGTTGACCTTTGCGGTCAGATCAGGATCTTTGTCCCCATAGACCTTGGTCTTATCATCGGCTTTCACGACAACAGCCGCCGGCGTTACGGTCAGCAGACCATTGACATAATTTATGCTGTAGTTGCCGGTAACGTCTTTCCCATCCTCGTTAGTGATAGAAGCCTGTTTAGAAAGGACGTTCGTTTCCGTACCGACATTGATAATGCTGCCGGTAATGGTTATGGATGACTCAACAACACTGTCACCCGGGATCAGACCGCCGCCGATCGGATTACCGTCATCGTCTCTGCCTTCACCGGTCTTAAATGTACCGACCGTCAGCGCCTTACCGTCATATGTCTTGGTTCCGTCATCTGCGATGATCGAAAGCGGACGCTGCGTGATTTCCAGTGTACCGGGGAGATAGGTCACCACATAGTTGCCCTGTTCCTCATCACCGGACGGGGTAATGATATAGGTACCGACATCCTCACCGGGTTCACGGCTTAATGTATAGGTGATTTTATCCTTACCGATCAGGCCAGTTTCCTTTGCAGTAAACGTGGGATCCGCTGCGCCGTATACCTTATTTTTATCATCCGCTTTAACCTGAACCGGTCTGCGGAGCACATTCAGCTTGCCGTCAATATAGGAGATGGCATAAGCGGCGGTAACATTATTCTTTCCACCGTCCAGGATTACCGCACCGGAGGCCGCATTCGGGGAACTGCCGAAATCTGTCCGAGAGCCGGTAACAGTTACGGAACTGATCGTATTCTCATCAGCCAACACACCGGCAATATGTTCCCATCCGTTATTCGTCAGGGCTTCTCCGTCATAGGTTTTTTCATCACTGGCTGCCCTGATGGTCAGCGGGATTTTCACAGTATTGATTTTCTCGTTATCACTGTCCGTAACTGTAACATCAAAAGGATCTGTACCCGATGCCGACGCAGTATTAACAACTTCCTTACCGGCCAGGTCATCAGGTGTATTGGCAGATCCGGCATCAGCTACATCAGATGCCTTGATGATATAAGTATCTGTAAGGGTCGTTGACTCTCCCGGTGCAAGTGTAATATCAGTCCACCTGGTACGGGTCAGATCATCCGTCACTGTAATATTGCTCAGCGTCAGGTTCCCGGTATTCTTCACCACGATCTTGTAGTTAACAGTATCACCAAGCTTGTAACCATCATGTATGGCGGTAGTCTTGGTAACAGATATTTCCGGATGCCGCAGTGTAGTAACTTCCGCATCATCATCGTCTTTGACCTCATTGTTCTGAGGATCCAGACCCTTTGCCTCAGCGGTATTGTCTATTTGCCCGGCGTCAACATCGGACTGCTGAACCGTATAGGTGTATTCAAAGGTTCTCGTCCCGTCCGGAGCCAGTGTAAATGGCGCAGCATTCTGCTCCACCAGGGTATCGGTGAAATAAATATCATGGACCGTCACATTCCCGGTATTGGTTACGACGACCCTATAGCTCACGGTATCACCGGCTTCTAAACCCGATGTCGGATCAGCGGTTTTCACCACAGTCAGTTCCGGATCTGCCGCGACGGGCGTCACATTAGCGGTGGCATCATCTTCAACCGTAGAATTGTCCGGAGCCGTACCTTCTGCAGTCACTGTATTTGTGATCAGCTGGTTATCAACGTCCGATTGTGTAACAACATATTGATAAGTAACAGTCTCCGATCCGCCCGGTGCGAGGGTATAGCTTTCCTCATCCAATGTCACCAGCGTATCAGTCAAATTAACATGGGTGAGCGTCACATTCCCGCTGTTGGTCACAACAACGGTATAAGTCACCGCAGCCCCGGCTTCGACACCGCTCGCGGGGCTGGCTGTCTTCGCTACGGTAATGGCAGGATCCGCGGCAACGGTGGTCACTGTGGCATCATCTGAGGCAGTAACATTATTGTTCCTCGGATCCTTCCCTGCCGCGGCGGCAGTATTGTCGATCTTTCCGGCATCCACATCAGCCTGAGTCACAGTATAGGTGTAAGTAATATTATCTTTACTCTGACCCGGAGCCAGATCGAAAGGTTCAACGCTCAATTCGACAAGCGTATCACTCATTATGATATTGCTGACTGTTACGTTTCCGCTGTTGGTCACAACAACGGTATAAGTCACCATATCGCCGACTATAACACCGCTTGTCGGATTGGCCGTCTTCTCTACGGTAATGGCAGGGTCCGCGGCAACAGTGGTCACTTCCGCGTCATCAGAGGCAGTAACATCATCGTTCTTCGGATCCTTCCCCGTCGCGGTGGCAGTATTGTTAATCTGTCCGGCATCCACATCAGCCTGGGTCACAGTATAGGTGTAAATAATATCCTCTTTACTCTGACCCGGAGCCAGATCGAAAGGTTCAACGCTCAATTCGACAAGCGTATCACTCATGCTGATATTGCTGACTGTTACGTTTCCGCTGTTGGTCACAACAACGGTATAAGTCACCGTATCGCCGACTATAACACCGCTTGTCGGATCAGCTGTCTTCACTACGGTAATGGCAGGGGCCGCGGCAACGGTGGTCACTTCCGCGTCATCAGAGGCAGTAACATCATCGTTCTTCGGATCCTTCCCTGTCGCGGTGGCTGTATTGTCGATCTTTCCGGCATCCACATCAGCCTGGGTCACTTTATAGGTGTAAGTAATATCATTTTTACTCTCACCCGGAGCCAGATCGAAAGGTGCAGCGTTCAATTTGACAAGCGTATCCTCCATCTCAATGCTGCTGACAGTCACATTCCCGTTGTTGGTCACAACAACGGTATAAGTCACCGTATCCCCGGCTTCGACACCGCTTGTCGGATCAGCTGTCTTCACTACGGTAATGGCAGGGTTCGCGGCAACGGTGGTCACTGTGGCATCATCAGAGTCAGAAACATCATCGTTCCTCGGATCCTTCCCGGCCGCAGTGACAGTGTTGTCGATCTTTCCGGCATCCACATCAGCCTGGGTCACGGTATAAGTGTAGGTAAATTCTTTAGATCCGGCAGGCTGCAGTGTGAAAGCTTCTTCACTGCTCAGCGCTTCATAGAGCGTATCTTTCATCCTGATATCGCTTACCGTCACATTCCCGTTGTTGGTCACAACAACGGTATAGGTTACCGTATCACCGGCTTCGACACCGTTTTCCGGATCAGCTGTTTTTACTACATTCAGGCTGGGGTTCGGTGTGAAAGTATTCGTGATATAGGTCGAGTTATTTGTGTCATCATGTGTCTCAACATAACGATCAGGAACCGTATTTTCACGCCAGAAGTATGTGATCGGAGTTCCGGTCGTTGTCGCGGTTTCCGAACTGAATTGCGGCAGGCCGCTGACCGTATAACTCCATTTATCATCCTCTGTCGGCAATGTAACGCTGACAGATGTCCTTGAAGGTGAAGCAGAGCCAACCTGCTGCCATAGTGAAACAGTAATACTGTCCGGCCGGACGCCATAACCGTCGTCACCGGACCAAATCTTGCTCACACTGGAATTTACAGCGCTTGGACGCCTCCATTGTGCGACAAAAGTAACATTATCCGTCAGCGAATAATTCTCCATTTGCGGATAAAGGGTGTCATCACCGCCCTTGACCTTCCAGCCAAGGAAAATGTAATCCTTAGCCTCAGGCTTATATGGTTTGAATTCATTCTTCATAAAGGTAGCGCCGACTTTAATATTTTTTGCAATCGGTTCGCCCTGACGGTTCTTTTGGATATACATCGAATACCGGGCAGGCATATTCAGAACTGTGATGCCGGAGAGGCCCGGTTCATAGTTGACCCAAATATTCTTTTTGTTAACGATCACACCGTCAACATTCCAAAGCTTCTGCCCATTACGATTGTCACCGCCGGTCTCATTGAATCTTTTTCCATCGGCATTCAAGCAAAAGCCCTGAGCATCAATTTCGGAACCCTCCGGGCAGGAAGGAGAACCCTCTACCACATAATCCTTGGCTGAACGGCCATGATATTTCAGCACGTACCAGATGACAAACTGCTTTTCCGGATCAAAGCTGTTATCGGACATCCGTTTAACTTCATCCAGTGAGGGCACATTATATCCCAGGGCCTGTACAACAGCATTGTCTTTATAATAACCAATCAGGTCGCCTTCATCAGTATCGAGGTCATAGACCCATTCCTGGGTCGGCTGAATTCCCCATTTGAAGACATTCCCCGGATTATGGATCTCATCAGAAACATGACCGGCGTAATATTGGGTTGAATATTCACCGATACTGAAACCGGAAGGCTCATTCGGTATAACGCCATCCAGACGCAGACCAAACTTTACCCCTTCCTTCTGATTTACAGTCTTCGGGTTCCAATAAGCATAAAGAACAATATCCTTTTCATAATTCATCTGGTATGACTCGCCGGGGCGGTAAATCTTTAGATAATGTTTTGTGTCTGTCCCGTTCGGATCTTTATCAACATTCCGGTCTTTACCTTCAGCCCAGCCGAGAAAATCATAACCGGTCTTTGTACCGCTGTATTCCGGGAGATGCTCCAATATCTCACCATATCTGAGTTTTTCCGAAGCCGGTGCCGCAGCATTACCGCCGTTCTTATCGAATTTGATGGTATATAACGGAGACTTCCAGACCGCTTTCAGGGTAACATCATGATCCGGAACGAGCAGGGTACCGGTTTGCAAATAAAAGTTTAATCCATCCGTCCAGTAGGAAAACAATCTTCCGTCTTCAGCAGACTGGATAATTTCGATTTCACTGAGCAGGAAACCGGCACCTGCGGCAAGCCTCATCTTATCAGGATTTGTTTGTGCGTTTTCCGCCTCAAATGTGACCGTGACCCAATGTTTCCATACCTGATAGTAATATGTGTCCGCATCCGGAGCCTGGATCGCGGTTTGCTCCGGAGTCAGCTGCGGTTCTGAATCCCCCTCTATTGTTGTCCAGCCAAGGAATTCATAATCTTCGCCTCTTGATGAAACAGCCGGCACAGGTAAAGTTCCCGGGGTTTCATCCGGGGCATAGGAATGACGGCTTAAAACACTTCCGTCATAATTATAGAATGCAACATAAATTTTTCCATTGTCCCAGACAGCATAAAGCGTAAGGTCAGCCTTTGCGGTAAGCTTTGCATCCGGCTGATACTTTATTTCACCACCCGCCGATTCTGCCCAGCCCAGCAGCTGATGTTCGCCTTTGCTGACATTAATTGCACTCAGATCGATTTCTGTATCCGGTGCATATCTGAGTAAAACGTCTCCGTTCCCGCCATTTGCCTTAACGTCAACAAGCACATCCCATACCGCATAAAGAGTCTTATCCTCATCGCCGACGATATAAGTTTCACCCGGTCCATATTCAGGATCAGAAGCATCACGTTCAAATGCCCAGCCGAGAAGCTCATGCTGACCGTTTTCTACCGGATATTTGCTCCAGTCAATTTCCACACCCGGATATTGGTTAAAGGCATAACCTTCAGCAGGCGTGCCGCCGTTCGGATCAATAAAGACTGAAACCGGAGCGATCCGTTCCCAGACAGCGAAAAGTGTCTCGTCCTTTTCATAAGTATATACATCATTGGGCATAAATTCCGGTTCTGAAGCACGGCGTTCCCTTGCCCAGCCCTTGAATTCATAGCCGTAGCGGTTGCCGTAATATCCCGGTATCCGGACAGTTTTACCTTTGTAATCAGTCAGTGAAACAGGAATAATATTCCCGCCGTCAGGATCAAAGCTCAGGGTAACGAGTTCGTTTCCGAAAGTTCCGTTATATAAATAGAATTTTTGACTGTCACTGAAATAATTTTTAAAATCTTTTATTTTCCCGTTTGCCCAGTCCTGTGAATATGCATTATTCTCTGAAGAAATACATACACCGTCATCCTCAAGCAATAAGACAAGCAGTTTGACCGGATCGCTGGAAATTTTCAGGCTGTTCCCTTCAACCTTCAGATATCCCAGGCTGGATCTCACATAATACAAAGATACATTCTCATTGCTGCCATATAAGCCTGCATAATCGAAAAACCAGACCGGTGGTTCATTATCAGCTGTGACCTTACTGGCCATAACACGTTTCAAGCTGCCATTTGAATCCACTTCAGACGAAACGAGCTGTTTATCATTATTGCCGGTATGATCATCAGCGGGTTTGTCTTTATCTGAATACCGCATCAGAATACCGGAACGGCCGGCCATATAATCACCGGCACCATCAATATATTCATAATATGCTGATACGCTCAAGTCCCTGGTGAGCGGCGTTCCGGAGGTCAGGAAAGAATCGGTCGTACCATCGATCAGCCAATATCCGAGACAGGATTCTCTTGGCGGTACTTCAGGCAGCAGCTTGCCAAACGATACACCATCCTGTACAACATAGGAATGTGTACCCGCGTCAGAGTTGAATACGATCAGATAGGCGTTATTAAAGCCTTCGATCGTATCCGCGACCCATATGCCATCAGAAACAGCATTCTGCAGTTCAGGCTCGCTGACCTGATTCATACCAAGCGCAAAAAGGCTCAGCAGCATAATGATAATCATAGTAACGACGGTATTCTTTCTCATATCCACCACCTTACGCTGACATTATGGCAATATAAACTCTCTCCGACTGCTTTTATAGACGCCATATTCGTTTCACTCCCCTTTTACGGGGAAAATTTCCAACACAAAAACTGGATATTTTCATACCCATTAATCCACTCAAAATGATACCATAAAAATTCAAAAAAAACGATATGAATCTTATAAATATTTTCAATTGCATTTCTGTTGTCAAAAATTTTTCATGCAAATTTCCGAATCCGGACCGGACAGGGAATTTCGTTCGGAAAAAACAACAGCTGTAGTCCTGTCCTCACGGGTTTTCATAAACAGAAATGCCGGTTTCATATGGAAAAAAAACGGCTTTTTTGCTATACTCATTAATATACAGAAAGGGAGGAAATATGGCAGTAAAAATTCTGGAAGATTCCATTACATTTGAAGCTTTTATCGATCATAGACGATGTCTGTCTGCGCTTTACAGAGACCTGCCCTGAAGATGAAAAAGTTTTTTACGGCGGGGAAAACAATCTCTATGTCACCCGCGAACAGGCGAGGAAAATCGCCATGGAAATTCTGAAAGCACTGGAAGAGTAAGTATGAGTAAATCCGCGACAGCCATTGCCCACCCGAATATCGCTTTTATCAAATACTGGGGCAACCGGGATGATATGATGCGTCTGCCGGCTAACGGTTCCATTTCAATGAATCTTGAAGCTCTGTATACACGTACAACGGTAACATTCAGTACAGATATACCTGACACTGTAATCAAAATCAACGGAAAAAGCGCCGATTCTTCAACCAAATTCCGGATCGATAACTGGCTGGATGACCTGATTTGTTATCTGTATCAAAAAAAGAGGCTGAAGGATGCCCCTGGTAATGCGGAAATCATAAGCGAAAACAGTTTCCCGACAGGTGCGGGAATTGCCTCATCAGCTTCCGCATTTGCCGCATTAACGCTTGCCGTATTCGGAGCATTGGGTATAGAGACTGATGAAGCAGATCTGTCCTGCCGGGCAAGACACGGGTCCGGTTCAGCCTGCAGATCCATACCGGAGGGATTTTGTGAATGGGTCACCGGCAGCAACGAAGACTCCTATGCTTATTCACTTGCTCCTGCCTCCCATTGGGATCTCGTGGATCTGATCGCTGTGATCAGCGGAAAACACAAAAAAGTGGTCTCATCAAAAGGTCATTGGACTGCCGATACGAGCCCGTTCCAGGAGCAGCGGGTCTATACCGCACCGCAGCGGATCGCGGTATGCAGACAGGCCATTTTGGAAAAGGATTTCAATGCACTGGCCGAAGTCAGTGAAAAGGATATGCTGATGATGCACAGCGTAATGATGACACAGGATCCGCCATTGTTTTACTGGGAAGGACCTACGATCCGTGTCATAAAGGCCGTGCGGGAATGGCGGAAAGAGGGATTGGAGTGCTTCGCAACGATCGATGCGGGGCCCAATGTACATGTCATCTGTACCGGCAGATCCGCGCCGGCAGTCCGCGAGCGTATGGAAAAAATCAGTGGGATCCGTGAGATCCTCAGCTCCGGTCCCGGCGGAAAGGCACACTTAGTATGACGATCCAGGTTTTAGCGGATGAGGTCGCATCCCAAATCGCCGCAGGTGAAGTGATCGAACGGCCGGCTTCGGTTGTGAAAGAATTGATCGAAAACGCCATCGATGCAGGGGCACAGAAAATCACCGTCCACATCGAAGGTGCCGGGAAAAAGCTGATCGAAATCATTGACGACGGCTGCGGTATCCCTGCCGATGAACTGGAGATCGCCGTGAAGCGTCACGCCACATCCAAGCTGCGGACCGCGGACGATCTTTTTCATATCCACACGCTCGGATTTCGCGGGGAAGCACTGGCTGCAGCCGGTTCCGTCTCCCGAATGACTATCACTACACGCACAGCGGACAGTGAAACCGGCCGCCGGATCGTCGTTGACGGCGGTTTTGTGACTTCCAACAAAACGGTCGGCGCTCCTCCCGGCACAACGATCACGATCGAAGACCTGTTTTACAATGTCCCTGCCCGGCTGAAATTTCTGAAAAGCGATTCGACCGAAAGGAATCAGATCGAAACGCTGATCTCACGCTACGCATTGGCGTATCCTGACATCCGCTGGCAGCTGATCAATGAAACAAAGACGATCCTCCAGACCACCGGGAACGGCAACTACCGCGAGATCCTCGCCGCGATTTACGGTCTGGACATTGCCAAACAATTTATCGAAGTTGAACTGGACGAAGAAGGCCTGACGATTTTCGGCTTTATCTCACCTGTCGGCCTGACACGGTCCAACCGTAAGGAAATGAATTATTTCGTCAACGGCCGCTGGGTCCAGGAACAGGCGCTGAACGCTTCTGTCCAGCGGGCTTACCAGACGCTGATCATGGTGGGGCGTTTCCCGATCATCGCCCTGTTCATCACTGTAAATCCGGAGGACGTGGACGTCAATGTACATCCGGCCAAAGCCGAGGTGCGCTTCAAAAACGCAGACCGCATCATCGGCGGAGTCCACCGGGCTGTACGGCGGGGGTTGATCACCCAGTCACCGGTTCCCGAACTGAATACACCCACCGCCTGGCCATCCTACCGGCAGGAGACCCCTCCGCCCTTCGACCCGAACGGGCAGGGTGTTCCCACTGCGCAGCCGCTTTGGCGGTCCAATCTGACAGATTTTTCTCCTGCATCCGGCACCCCGGCCGATGAGCCGGAAATGGACACCACGCCGCAGCGACCGCAGCCCGGTCCACCGGTCTATCAGCCTTTCATGCCGCAGCCGGTTTCCGTTCCGCAGCAAAACACCGGCAATTCCGATCCGTCTGCAGGCATCCCCCGGGAACGGCCAGCCGCTGATATTCCAACCCCGGTTTCTTCTGCTCCCGCGGCTCAGAATGCTCCCTTCTTCCCTATTCTGCGCTGGATCGGGCAGATCGGAGCGACCTACATCATCGCAGAAGGGCCGGACGGTCTTTACCTGATCGACCAGCACGCCGCCCATGAACGCATCCTTTATGAGAAAATGCTGGATGCGGAAGCGAACGGAACGATCGTTTCCCAGGCACTGCTGGAGCCTGCTGTCGTTCAGCTGCCGCCCTGGCAGGCAACCGCTTTGGAAGAAAATATGCCGGTCCTGAGCCGCCTCGGGTTTGAGATCGAGGAGTTCGGGCCGAATGCTTTCCGCGTGCTTGCCATGCCGACACTTTTTGAAAAAGGATCCCCTGCCGCAGCCATCGCCGCGGTGGTGGAGGATATTGAAAATGATAACGTCCCGATGCAGGGGCTGACTTCCGAAAAAATCGCTTCCTACGTATGCAAACGGATGGCGGTCAAGGCCGGACAGACACTGAGCACGGATGAGCAGCGGGCACTGATCCGCGACCTGGAACAGTGCCGTTCTCCAAGGACCTGTCCGCACGGGCGGCCGACGATGATCCATCTGAGCATAGACCTGCTGGAAAAACAGTTCGGACGGAAAGGCGCGTTCTGAGATGATCACTTCCGCCCAAAACAAAAGGATCCAGGAAGTCAGGCGGTTGTGTTCCAAACGGAGGGAACGGGAAGCTGCAGGGCTTTACATCGCCGAGGGGATTCGGCTGGTCGAAGAAGCTCTGAGCCACGCGGAAGACTGCGCCTTCCTGTTATGGTGCGCTCCGCTGCCGCCCCGTGCTGAAAAACTGGTAAAAAGTTTTTCATCCGCCGGTGTTTCCACAGAAGAAATCACGCCGCAGCTGATGGATTCGATTGCCGGGACAGACTCACCGCAGGGCGTCCTGGCCGTGATGCGGATGGCACCGCTGCCGCTGCCGCAAAGGGCGGATTTTATCCTGATCGCTGACGGCATTCAGGACCCGGGTAATCTCGGGACGCTGTTCCGCACAGCCGCTGCCGCAGGTGCAGACGCACTTTTGCTGATGCCCGGATGCGCGGATGAATTCAGCCCGAAGGTGATCCGTTCCGGGATGGGTACCCATTTCCGGCTGCCCTTCGCCCGCATGGACTGGGATGCCGCGGAAAAATGGCTGCACGGCTTTTCCGGTATGCAGATCCTGGCAGCCGATTCAGACGGCGGTATTTCCTGTTGGGAAACCGATCTGCGCGGTCCGACCGCACTCATAATCGGCTCTGAAGCCAATGGTCCCTGTGACAGGGCTCTTTCCCTCGCGGATGCGCGTATTTTGATCCCCATGCCGGGAGAAATCGAGTCACTCAACGCCGGTATTGCCGCGGGAATTTTGATCTTCGAGGTCGTAAGGCAAAGAAATATTTCACAGAAAGGGTAAAAAGTGATGGACGACTGGGTAAAAGCAGCTGAAACATTATTCGGCATCACACTCACACCGGACCGGCAGGAGCAGTTTCGTGTTTATGAAGCTTTGCTTCTGGACTGGAACAGCAGGATCAATCTGACCGCTGTACGGGACGCGGAGGGCATCCGGATCAAGCATTTCCTCGACTCTCTCTCCTGCGCCCCGGTGCTGGGGGATATGAACGGAAAATCGCTGATCGATATCGGGACCGGTGCGGGTTTTCCGGGGATCCCGCTGCGCATTTTTTATCCGGAAATGAAGCTGACACTGGTCGATTCTGTCGGGAAAAAGGCTGATTTCTGCAGGCTGGTATGTGATACACTGCACCTGAAAAACGTTACTGTCCTCAAAGACCGCTCCGAAGAGCTCGGTGCAAACCGGGAGACCCGGGAAAAATTTGATGCAGCCACAGCCCGTGCCGTAGCAGTGATGCCGGTGTTATGCGAATACCTGCTGCCGCTGGTAAAACCCGGGGGGATAATGCTGGCGCAAAAAGGGGAAAGCGCACCTGAGGAGGTAAAGAGCGCCGAAACCGCGATCCGGAAGCTTGGCGGAGGGGAACCCTCGCTTACAGAAGTAACGCTCCCGGGTGTGGAAGGATCCCGTTATCTCGTAAAGATACCAAAAATCAAACCGACTCCCGCGGGTTATCCCCGCCGCACCGGTCTGCCGCTCAAAAAACCGATCTCGTAGCAAACCGGTCACGTAATAAAAAAGAAGGAATAAGTTTTTTCGGCAAATACTTATTCCTTCTTTCTGTTTTCAGCCGTTCCTTCTTTGAGCTCCAGGTGGCTGAGCAGTACCTTGAGCCGGGGACGGTTGTACCGCTGGACCAGGATAAAAGGGATATTCCCCAGCAGGACATAGACCAGGTACATGACTACCCCTCCGATCCCGTCCCACAGGTTCAGCAGCCAGAGGCCCGCGATATTGAGGAGATTGTGGACTAATTCCGCAGTACAAGTTTCCCTTATCATTGTACGGACCGTTTCCGCAGTAAAACCGACCTTCAGTTTTTTCTGCGGCATCCACCGCCCGAGCACCTTGCTGACATCCGGAATTTTTGCCTGCCAGTATTTGATATTCAGTTTTTCATAAATTTTCCCGCCGAGCTCCCAGGCGCGTTCACGAAATAGGAAGCTTTCCGGATCCGGATCATATTTTGAGATGATCCGACCGATCGGATAAGCGATCACGCCTAAAAAGCCCATGTAGAGAATACAGTTTACAAATCCCATACATTAATAATAACGGAAAAAAATATTTTTTCAAGAATGAATTTGTAATTAAAAAAATTTGAAGGGCAGGTGCCCTTCTCTCATTTGAAAAACAGTTCTGCAGCTCAGCGGCAGGGGTCGCCAATCAAACACTGATCGGAACTGACCGTATGAAAAGCTGCAGCCGGTACATCCGGAACTGCCTCTGTTACAGGCGCTGAAGCTGTATTCTTCATCTCAAGGATCGGTGTTACATTGATCAGATCCATGACATTGCGGTCAGCAAACACCCATCCTGTAATAAACAGGACTGAGAGGAAGATTGCGATGATCAGCGCAAACATTTGTTTATCTTTACACATAAATGCACCTCACAATGACCTTTTACTTATATCATAGTGCAAGTAAGATACCAAAACAACAGGAGAAATCATAATCGTTTTTTTAAATTTGTGTTCAGGAATCGGGAAAATATATTACGCAGAAATTACAAATTTCTTAAAGAAAACAAAAGCTTCAAAATTTGTTAAGGTTTATGAATCTTAACAAATTCAGAAGCTTTTGCAAAAAGGGGTTAATTGCACCGGAAGATGCTGTCAGTGTAAATTACAGCTTTTTCCGGATCGTCAGGATATTCTGATCATTTTCCCGCTTATATTGTACATCATCCATACTTTTCTTGACCATGAAGATGCCCAGACCGCCAATCTGCCGCTCGGCAGCCGAAAGCGTTACATCCGGGTCGTCTTTCGCAAGGGGATCGAAGTACACCCCGCTGTCACGGAATTCAATCGACACAGTTTTCGGATCCTCTTCAAACCAGACGGAGATTTGCGCGTCGCCTTTTTCCTCCGATTTGTAAGCGTAACTGGCAATATTTACGAAAATTTCCTCGACTGCCACATTTAACGTCATCAACTCTTTCAGTGAACAATTTTCTTCTTCAAGACGAGCGTCCACAAATTCCAAAACGCTATCAAGATTTTCAATGGAAGCCGGGATATTCAGTGTTGTCCGCTCAGTCATATGTCACTCCTTATGTGAACAAGCATAAAATTTTAAATAAACTTTCGTATGCTCAGAATAATTTTACCTGAATTTTATTATACTCCGGCATTTTTGTTTTCTTTTGACAAACAGGTAAACAGATCATAACTGATCCAGCAATAGGATGCCAAATAAAAACACGCCAGAATCGTATAATTCAACTCCCGCCCGTACAAACAGGCACCATATGTACAGGCGGAAACCAGATGAATAACGATCACCGGGATCAAGATTTTATTTCGGAAAAATATCGCAATAAAAGTAAGCAATATCACAGCAAAAAAATCATACCGCTCATGCATAGCAGGTAAAAACTCATTACAGGTTATAAAACACCAGGCAGCAATATAAAGCCAATGAAATGATGAAACGGGACTTTTATACCGGCTGATAAACAGCAAACTGAATAGAAAAAGAATGACCGGCATAAAAAGCGCAAGCTGGAAATAAATTTCGCCATCTTCCATTCCCAAAGCATATATTGAAGGAAAATTTACAAACATATGAATGCTTTCTGCCTGATGAAAATAGGTCATATATGTATCAGCAGCAGATCTGCCGCACAAAATTGCCGGCAGCCCGCACAATAAAAAAATCAAAGGGATCCATAAAAATTTAAAAATACTGAATTCCTTCTTTCCGATGTAAAAAAGTATCAGGAACGGAAGAATAAATATTGCCTGCAGTTTGAAGGAAAATGCGATCCCGATGAAGACAAAAGCCGTATTATATTTTCCTTTCAAAAAATAAAACAATGCAATCAGCAGAAACCCTGAATAGATCGAATCACACTGCTTCCATATCGAACTGTTCTCTATGACGATCGGCAAAAGTGCAAAAAGCATCGCAAAGCATTTGATGTTTCTGTCACTAATCTGAAGCTTCCGGATTTTCTTCAGCTCAAGGGCGGTTTTATATATGAAAAGCGCAATAATATAATCAAATATGATCGAAAATAAAGCAATGGGAATATATGGTTTAATATCTAATTTTGATATCAGGGCCAGAAAAACATTATAGGGAACATAATAATTTCCGACACCCTGACGAAGGCCTTTCACTACCCCCAATTGCCGATAAGTTTTTACCCATGGAAGTAAAAAATAATTATAATCAGATACTCCGGAACGGTAATCAACCAAAGGAACATACCGATATCGTAAAAAAACAGATATCAGAAATAATACCGTAAACACAACGATATCGGCATGCTCTTCAAAAAGTGAGAAGATAAAACTGTCAGCTTTTTTCCGGATCATAAAGAATCGTAACAAACGGTCGGCTTATTTCGAAGCAGAAATACCTGCCTGTGCGCCCAAAGCCGCAGAGACGATCACCTGCCGGTAGCGGCTGTCAACAGACTCACCGGCGGCGTAAACATTCGGAACAGAGGTCTGCATATCCGGACCGACCTTGATGGTACCGTTTTCAATTTCCAGCTGCCCTTCAAAGATATCGGTCACCGTCTTTGTACCGACAAAAACGAAGACGCCGTCAATGGGCATCAGACTTTCTTCTCCGGTTTTCACATTTTTGATCTTCAGTCCGGTGACCTTCTCGTCACCGACAACTTCAGTGACGACAGAATTCCAGCAGAATTTGATCTTCGGGTTCTCAAAAGCACGGTCCTGAACGATCTTGTCCGCACGCAGCGCATCCCGGCGGTGAATGATCGTGACAGAAGCAGCGAAGCGGGTAAGGAATTCAGCTTCTTCCACAGCGGAATTACCGCCCCCGACAACAGCAACATTCTTCCTGCGGTAGAAAAAGCCGTCACAGGTGGCACAATAGGAAACACCGCGTCCGGTAAATTCTTTTTCACCCGGTACATTCATCAGCAGATGATTGGAACCGGCTGCAATGATGACTTTTTCACAGCGGTACGTCGTCACACCGGTCTCCACGATCAGCGGCTGTGAGGAAAAATCAACCCTTTCCACAACATCGGAAATCAGCTCCGCACCGAATTTTTCAGCCTGTTCACGGAATTTATCCATCAGGTCAGATCCGCTCACGGATTCAACAAACCCGGGATAATTTTCAATATCCGCAGTCAGTGATGCCTGACCGCCCAGCATCGGACCACTGATGATGACCGGGCTCAAACCTGCCCGTCCGGTATAAATAGCGGCACTGAATCCGGCAGGACCTGCACCGATGATCAGGACTTTGCAGTCCCTTGTCCGTTTTTCACTCATTTTCTACCTCAATTCACTGTCTGCCATACACATGCGGCAGTATACAATTCAAACATAACACCCGTCAATCCAGGCCTCAGCGGTTCATCTCGCTATGGAACCCTGTGGAATAGTGATCGGCGATGACAGCATCAATTTCCGAAAGTGTTGACTGCGGCAGATCTCCCGGGATCGTGTTCTTCATAGCGGAAACAGCGTTGCCGTATTTCACAGCTTTTTCCACATCACCATCGGAAGAGATCAATCCGTAAAGTGCGCCCGCTATATAGGAGTCACCGGAACCGATGCGGTCCACAACATCTATGTTTTCGTAAGGTTTTTCGCTGTAATAACGATCTTCCTCAGCACTGTAAGCAAGTGAACCGAAAGAATGGAGTTTGGGACTGTGAACCGTGCGCTGCGTGGCAAAAACAGCTTTGATCGGAAATTCTTCAGTAAATTCCTTCAGCATCTTTTCCGGAGCGCCTTCCTTGCCAAAAGTCAGCCGTGCGGTTGATTCCGAACAGAAGAAAATATCAACGTAGGGCAGGACCTGCATGATCGTCTCCCTGGCCAGATCGCCGGACCAGAGATTACCGCGGTAGTTCACGTCAAAGGAAATCAACGCGCCACCGGTTTTAAAACGTTTGATAGCCTCAATGGTCGTTACCCGGAGTTTATCGGACAGGGCAAGCGTTATCCCGGAGGTATGGAAACAAGCCGTATCTCCGTATACTTTCGGATCGATCTGTTCCAGTTCCAGTGAAAAAAAGCTCGAGTTCCTGCGGTCATAGATCACCTGGGGCTTGCGCGGATAAGCACCGTATTCATAGAAGTACATTCCAACGCGGGCATCAGGATCATTATCATAAATAAAATAATCATCCGAAACGCCGTATGAACGGACTGTGGACTTCATATATTGCCCAATGTCATGAGCCGGGAGACGGGAAATAACGCCGGTATGCAGGCCTAAAAGTGCCGCACCGACAGCCACATTCAATTCAGCACCGCCCACATTCTTTTCGAAGATATCAGAACGGGCGAGACGTTCCCGGCGGGGAAAGCCGCAGCAGCATCTGTCCCAGCGTGATCATATCAAAATTTCTCTTTGGAAAATGCATTGACCTGTCCTCCTCAACCCTTACCGAAACTGCCGCATCAGTATTTCCGGATACAGTTCTGACCGGCAGAGTAACATTGGAAATCTTTTTACTATTATACCTGTATTCAGGGATAATCTGAAAAGTTAACAAAAACAGCGGGCCTCGGCTGCCTAACAGCCAGGACCCGCTGCTTCAAAACAGAGCAAATTGATCATTCCGCTGCTTTTTCAGCATTTTCAGCTGTTTCAGCTGTCTCTGATGAAGGCAGCCTTCCGGGATCGAGTAAAACTGGATGGAACAGGTGATCCCGTCACACCAGGCAGCTTCACGGGTAAGATCACTGATGAACGCCCATTCACCATCAACATCACGAATGCCGATACGGAAAGCCGCAGCCGCGGTGCCTGGATCCGTCCATATGATCTGCTGGTTGTCCGGATCAAGGGAGGTATTGCTCTCCGGACCGATAAAACTGATATCGTTTATTTCAATATCGACAGCCTTGCAGGAAAAAGAACCGTCAGCAGTCCCCCAAAAACTGTCATTCCATCCGTAAGTAGTGATCGACCAGGTATAGCTTTCTCCATCCGTGAGCTGAAGATCCGGTACATAATTACACAATTCGACATTACAATTGGAAGCCGGAACTTTTTCATCCAGAATGATCGCTTCCCTGGAATCCTTGACCTCCAGACCGTAATTCATGGCACCGGTAACAGCTTTCCATGTGAATTGCGGGACATCAACAGTTATCACACCGTTCGGGAAAATTGCAGCCGTGGAAGTATTGAGATAGGTGCCCATACTGCATTCAGGACAATTCACGCTGAACGCAGTCCAGTCGGACCAGTTTGATACAGAACCGGCGCTGACAGCCTGCACACGCCACGCATAGGAGCCGCTGGGAAGGAAATCACTTGTTTCCAGGTAGCAAACTCCGTTCACGTGGTTCATTTCGGTGATGCTGTTGAGAACATCCATGCAGATTTTATCAGTAGCGGCATCTGTCACCTGGATACGATAAACCGACACGTTATACCCCACATCTTCCCATTCAAAGATCAGCGGATGCATATTATCCAGAGCCGCGTTCGGACGGTAAGCCTTCGGTGTCGGGATCCTGGAAGGGACGGAAAAGGTCATAGCTTCCGATTCCGCTGTACCGCTTTCATTGACAGCTGTCACCGTCCAGGTGTAATTCCCATCAGAAGGGAGCTGAGCATAAACGATGCAGCGGTCCATGGCACAGGTCCAGTCATCGTCCAACAGCTGGACCGTTCCTTCAAAACCGCGGTCATTCTGCCAGTGTACATCGTAATAATAAGCATTTTTTGAGGGCTTCCAGTAAAACCCTGCTTCTTTGAAGAACCGTTCTCCCTGCGGATTTTCCGGAACCGGTGCTTCCGGCGGTTCCACAGCTTCAGCAGGTGTCTCCTCCGCAGAGGATTCAGTATTTTCTTCTGAGACAGTTTCAGATTCGTCTGACTGTGCTGCCGGAGTTATGCTTTCCGCGGCAGTTACACTGTCCGGTTCTTCAGACTCCTGTGTAACCAGTTCAATTTCATTCTCAGCCTGTCCGGCCGGAGCTGCACTCACGGTAAGAATGCAGGGAACAAACAGGAGAAAAATCATACACAGGATAAAAATTTTTCGTTTAAGATTCATTGCAGCTCCTTTTTTCATATTTTCAAAAGCTGATGAGGCAAATATCCTGATTAACTATTATATTCGAAATCCATCACAACATACCCGGCTAAACGCACCGCATCCCGCACCATCTGTTCATCCGGTTCCGATTTCATCAGAACGACAGCCCTGTTTTCGGAGATATCCACCTTAGCCCAGGTGCCGGGAAGCTGATTCAGCGCGTTCTCCACACGGACAGCACAATTTTCACAGGTCATCCCGCCGATGGACATCACTGCTTTATACGGATAATTTTCCTTATTCCGATCCTGAACCGGGATGCGCCTGACCGATGCTTCATGTACACCGCAGCAGCCCCCGCCTTTTCTGGATCTCAACACGACATTATAAACAGCCCATCCTGAAAAACAGACAAGCAGAATAATGATGACAGCCGTTATCATTATTTCACGTCCTTCCGGACATCACAGTGATGCGGACAGCCGCTGCAGCAGCCGGAACAGCCCTTCTTTTTCCCGTTCCTGAGGGTGCGGACTGCCAGAAAAACAGCCGCCGCTATCAGCAGAATAATGACTGCATCCCAGATATTCATCAGAAAGTTCCCTGCCGGCGGATATCAGAATAACGAACCGATAAGGCGGACAATGAATGCCATGATCCAGGCAATGAAACACTGCCAAAGCACCACGTAAAAAGCCCATCTGCCGCCCAGTTCCCGTTTGATCGCGGCGATAGCTGCCACACACGGCGTATAGAGCAGGCTGTACACCAGCATGGAAGCCGCCGCCACAGGCGTAAGGACTGTCCGTATTGCTTCTTCACTCTTGAAAACAACTTCCATGATCGAAACAACGCTCTCCTTTGCCATAAAACCGCTGATAAGCGATGTGATCACCCGCCAGTCTCCAAGACCGAGCGGTCTGAACAGCGGGACCAGCAGACCCGAAACAGCAGCCAGAATACTGTTATGAGAATCGGTAACAGCATTCAGGCGGAAATCAAAATTGCTCAGGAACCAGACAACGATAGAAGCGATCAGGATAACGGAAAAAGCCCTCTGCAGGAAATCCTTTGACTTTTCCCACAGCAGCTGCAGTGTGCTTCTGGGGCTCGGAACCCGGTAATTCGGCAGTTCCATCACAAAAGGCACCGCTTCCCCCTTGAAAAGTGTGTTTTTGAAAAGCAGCGCGACCAGTACGCCGACAATTATGCCAAGAATATAAAGTCCCGTTATGATCAGCCAGCTGTATTTCGGGAAAAACACCGAGACAAAGAAGGAATAGATCGGGAGTTTTGCCGTACAGCTGAAGAAAGGCGTCAGTAAAATCGTCATCTTCCGGTCACGGGAACTCGGCAGCGTCCTGGTGGACATCACGGCCGGGACCGTACAGCCGAACCCGATCAGCATCGGGACGATGGAACGTCCGGAAAGACCCAGTGCACGCAGGATCTTGTCCATCACAAAAGCCACACGGGCAATATAGCCGCTGTCCTCCAAAAGCGAAAGGAAGAAAAACATCACAACGATGATCGGCAGAAAGGACAGAACGCTTCCCACACCTTCAAATATGCCGCCGATCACAAGGTCATGAATGGTCTTATTGACGCCGCCTCTGATCATCGCATCATCAACAAGTTTCGTCAGCGCACCGATCCCTTCTTCCATCAGACCCTGCAGCCAGGGACCGACAACAATAAAGGTAAGATAAAACACCAGCCCCATAATTGCAATAAAAATAGGGATCGCGGTAAATTTACCCGTCAGCAGTCTGTCGATCTGCTGACTGCGGATATGCTCTTTTGTGTCCCGCGGTTTGGAAACGCACTCGCTGCAGACTCTGGTGATGAAATCAAAACGCATATCTGCCATGGCAGCGCTGTGATCCAGGCCCCGTTCTTTTTCCATCTGCAGAATAATATGTTCCAGCATTTCCTTCTCGTTCTGCTCAAGGTTCAGTTGATTGAGGATCAATTCATCCCCCTCAATGATCTTTGATGCTGCAAAACGCACCGGAAGCCCTGCCTGTACGGCATGGTCTTCGATAAGATGGATCACCGCATGGATGCAGCGGTGAACAGCACCGCCGTGATCCTCAGGGGAACAGAAATCCTGGCGGGTGGGTTTTTCCTGATACTTTGCGATATGCACAGCATGATTTACCAGCTCATCGATACCCTGGTTTTTTGCAGCAGAGATCGGGACCACGGGTGTTCCGAGCAGCGCTTCCATATGGTTCACATCGATCGAACCGCCGTTACCGGTCACTTCATCCATCATATTCAGCGCAACCACCACCGGAATACCCATCTCAAGCAGCTGCATGGTCAGATACAGGTTCCGTTCAATATTGGTGGCATCCACAATATTGATGATCGCCTTCGGTTTTTCGTTCAGGACAAAGTTGCGGGAAACCAGTTCTTCACTGGTATAGGGAGACATGGAATAAATACCGGGAAGATCCGTGAGCATGGTATTGGAATACCCGCGGATCACGCCGTCCTTACGGTCAACTGTCACACCGGGAAAATTACCGACATGCTGACGCGAACCGGTCAGCTGATTGAAGAGTGTCGTTTTGCCGCTGTTCTGGTTGCCCACCAGGGCAAAGGTCAGTTTCGCATCATCCGGGAGCGGATCACCGCTGCCCTTGGGGTGGTATTTACCCTCTTCACCCAGACCCGGGTGATCATGTCTGCGGTTCTTTTTTTCTCTGTCATATTCTGCTTCACCGGATCTGATCTCTTCGATTTCGATTTGGTCCGCCTCAGCCAGACGTAATGTCAATTCATATCCGTGAAGCCGGACCTCCATCGGATCACCCATCGGAGCATATTTCATGACTTTAACTTCCGTACCGGGGATAAGGCCCATATCCAGAAAGTGCTGACGCAAAGCACCTTCCCCGCCTACTTTGGTGACGATCGCAGATTTTCCGATTCCCAGCTGCTTGAGTGTATTCATTTTTTTCCTCACCGTAATCAGATCATACAAATATCTATAAAAAAGCTAATTATCAATAAGCTATGCCCTGGAAACGCAGATCAGTAACAAAACCGGTTTGAGGACAGTTTCGCATACACGAATTATCCCCACCTCACAGAATCAGTGGTTCCCTGACAGTAACTATAATAATATAACACTTTTTTATTGACGGGGTTTATATTAGTTGGGAAATATCCATTCCGTTATCAATCTTGTGAATAATTTCTTTAATTATGTACAGAAAAAGCTGAATGTTTTCTTCCCCCATCTCATCAATAATGTGCAGATGGGCGTCATTCATCCGTCTGTAGAGCTCCCGGGCATAAGCAGATCCTGTTTCCGTAAGGTAAATACAGGATTTACGCAAGTCTTTGCAGTTATGATGCCGGAAAATATAATCTTTTTCTTCCAGTTTTTTCAGGATATTTGCGACCCGGCCCGGTGTAAGGCCAAAATGGTCAATAATATCGACCGCAAAAATATCTCCCTCCTGCTGACAGAGCCAAAGGATCACTCCGTCTTCTCCGCTGGAAGAAAGTGCATTACCGATTTGCGTGAGCTGCTTTGCATACACGATATGGATCTGGTTCAATTCGTGAGCTGCCTGTTCTTTATTCATTTTACAACCCGATTTATAGATTATAACCATTAGTTTAATCTAACGGTTTTTTTTTGTCAAGACCATTTTTTGTAATCGCTGGCAATATTTTTTGTAATCGCCGGCAATATGCAGCAGGCAGCAGTTAAGAGAACACGAATATCAGCGCTCTCAGAGAGAATGAGTCGTTACAGTCTGTTCTGCCGGCTCAGAATGAATTTTGAAAAGCCATCGGAAGGGAGTGCTTCGCAGGGACGCGGAATAAACGTCAGCTGGGAGCGAAAGTGATTCCCGCGTCCCGGTTAATTCAGTCGGTGGACACGCGCTGAGCAAGCTCACGCGTGTCCACCGACACCCCTGTATAAGCTGCTGAATCACTCCGTTGATTATACGATTATTCAGATGATTTCCAAAAACAAAAGATGAGCCGTTTCGTAATATTTAAAGGCGCCAGAGCCGGCGGATGACAGAAGGTCAGCCCGACCGGCCCCGGTAATATCTCCATAGTGCGGGAAGTTCTCCATCCGGCAAGACCTGCTGCCCGCCTACCATTGCGGAGCATTTGCTTTTGATGGTATTTCTGAAAAAGGCTGTCGTACATATCATGTGCGGCAGCCCCTTTATGGTTTGCAGGTGATCGGTTTTCAGTCGATCAAGGCAATCGCTTCAATTTCAACCTTTGCATTTTTGGGCAGGCAGGCGACTTCAACGGCTGAGCGTGCGGGGCAGTTTTCCGTGAAAAATTCCGCGTAAACCCCGTTCATGGCAGCGAAATCTCCCATGGACTGCAGAAAGACCGTGGTCTTGACCACATGGGCAAGGTCAGTACCGGCTGCTTCCAGGATGGCTTTTACATTGGAAAGAGACTGACGGGTCTGCTCCTCAATCGTTTCAGCCATGGCACCGGTTTCCGGATCCAGCGGGATCTGACCGGCAGTGAATACAAAATTTCCGGCACGGATACCGGCGGAATAAGGGCCGATGGCAGCCGGTGCTTTGTTGGTTTTGACAACTGTTTTTTCCATAATCTTATCTCCTTCAAATTCTATGGAAACACTGAGCGGCTTTTGTATTGACCGGGGAACAGTTCCGTTCATCTTTCGTAACCGTCCCTCAAATCTGGTCGATCAGTGCTTTCCTGTCTTTACATTTTATTTTTCTATACTGAAAAGGTGGATCAATGCCAGCAGAATATCACGGGATTTTTCCATCCCTTCAAGCGTTACATGCTCAAACGGGCCATGAAAGGCATAACCGCCGGTACCGAGATTCGGACAGGGCAGGCCCATGAAAGACAAGGTGGCACCATCTGTACCGCCGCGTGTCGGTGTGTGGGTCGGTTTCAGACCGACAGATTCAATAGCCCGGTCAGCATAATCCATCAGAAAGGAATACTTTTCGATGATCTCACGCATGTTGCGGTACTGGTCTTTGATCTCAACAGTGACTGTTCCTTTCCCGTATTTATCATTCAGCAGCTCCGCAATATGAAGCATGGTCTGTTTGCGGCCTTCGAAAAGATGCTTATCAAATTCACGGATAATATAATGACTTTCAGCGCATTCCGTTTTACCGCTGATCTCTGTCATATGGAAAAACCCCTGATACCCTTCGGTATCACGCGGGGTATCCCCGGCAGGCAGCATACTGTTGAACTCGCACAGCACCAGACCCGCGTTGACCATCTTATTTTTGGATTCACCGGGATGGATCGAAAAGCCTTTGACCTTCACCGTGGCTGCGGCCGCGTTGAAATTGTCAAAGCTGACCTCATTTTCCGGGCCGCCGTCAACCGTATAAGCATAGTCCGCACCGAAACCGCTGACATCAAAATGATCCGGACCTCTGCCGACTTCTTCATCCGGTGTAAAGGCAACGCAGATCTTCCCATGCGGAAGGCCATCATTCAGCACTTTTTCCACCGCACAGATAACAGCGGTCACTCCGGCTTTATCATCCGCACCGAGGAGTGTCATTCCATCGGTAGTGATGAGCGTCCTCCCGGCAAGAGAAGGCAGCCAGGGGAACATTTCCGCGTCAAGTTCGAGGCCACTGCTGCCGAGCTTCACATATTTCCCGTCATAATTCGGGATCATCTGCGGGTTTACATTTTCCCCGGTGAAGGCCGGAGCGGTGTCCATGTGCGCGATCAGCCCTAAAGCCGGTGCTGATTCACAGCCCGAGGAAGCAGGGATGGAACCGTAAACATAACCTGTTTCGGAAATACGCGCATCTTCAATGCCGATTTCTTTAAGGTCTTCACACAGGACCTTCGCAAGGTCCAGCTGCCGAGCGGTGGTCGGCACCGTCTGAGAACCCGGATCAGAGGTGGTATAAATTTTTACATAACGGATAAATCGGTCAAGTAATTCCATTTTTTCAATACCTTTATAAACACAGTAATAAAATATGTCTCATGTTTAAAGATAATTATATTCACAAAGATAAAAAAATATTGGATTTATTTTCTTTAGCAAGATAAAATAGTAACAAGGTTAATGCCGGGGAACCGGCTTCAAAGAAAGAGGACAGAATGATCAATATTGCAAAACCATTGATGGGACCTGAAGAAAAACAGGCGGTGCTGGACGTTTTGGATTCCGGCATGATCGCCTGCGGAAGTGTTGTCAGCGAATTTGAAAAAGAATTTGCCGAATATCTCGGCATTGAATACTGCACTGCCACCACCTCCGGCACAACTGCGCTGGAAGTCGGGCTGCGCGCGCTGGGCATCGGGAAGGGAGACACCGTCATCACAACACCGTTTTCCTTTATCGCCTCCACCAACGCCATCGTTTACACAGGAGCCACTCCGGTATTTGCAGAGATCGATCCGGATACATTCCTCATTGATCCGGGTTCGATCGAAAAAGCCCTGGAAGAGCATCCTGAAGCCAAAGCGCTGCTGATCGTTCATTTGTTCGGCCTTGCCTGCGACATGGACGCGATCATGGAGATCGTCCGCAAGCATGATCTGCTGCTCATTGAAGACTGCGCCCAGGCACACGGTGCTGAATGGAAAGGGAAAAAAGCCGGGACCTTCGGAAATGCCGGCTGCTTCAGCTTCTATCCCACCAAAAACATGACCACCTCCGAAGGCGGTGCAGTCGTTACACATGACGCGGAAACCAACCGCAGATGCCGTCTGCTCATCAACCATGGCATGGAAGTGCGCTATCATCATGATGAGATCGGCTACAACTACCGTATGACCAATATCGCCGGTGCGATCGGCCGGTGCCAGCTCAAAAAGCTGGAAGGCTTCAATGAAACCCGCCGGGCACACGCAGCTTACCTGAACGAACATATTGAAAATCCGCTGGTGGAAACTCCGGTTGAGCCGGAAGGCGCAAAACACGTTTTCCATCAATACACCGTCAAAATTGCGCTCGGTCAGCGCGATGCCTTCCTCAGGCATCTGGAAGCCAACGGTGTCGGATACGGTGTCTTTTACCCGCTCTCCATCCCGGAGCAGAAATGCTACGCTTCCATGGGGTTCCAAACCGAATGGCCGGTAACAGATACCGTCAAACAACAGGTCGTCTCCCTGCCCGTCCATCCGGGGCTGACTGATGAAGAAGTCGCGGAAGTTGCCCGCGTTGTCAATGAATTCAAAGGGGAAGCATGAGTATTTATATCGACCCAACCGCACATGTCTCAGACAAAGCAAAGATCGGCGACGGAACAAAGATCTGGATCAATGTCCAGGTGCGTGAAGAAGCTGAGATCGGCACAAACTGCATCATTTCCAAAGATGTTTATATCGATCACGCTGTGAAAATCGGCAATAATGTCAAGATCCAGAACGGTGTTTCCGTTTATAACGGTGTGACCGTGGAAGATGATGTCTTCATCGGTCCGAATGCCGCATTTACAAATGATTATTACCCCCGTGCGTGCAATCCGGACTGGGAAGTTTCCGAAACAAGAGTCGAAAAAGGCGCGTCGATCGGTGCTAACGCGACCGTCGTCTGCCGCCACACGCTGGGCCGATACTGCATGGTCGGTGCCGGTTCGGTGGTGGCTGATGACGTACCGCCTTATACCCTCGTGGTCGGCAATCCCGCCCGCCCTATCGGCAAAGTCTGCCGCTGCGGCACCCGGGTCGGAGACGACCTGATCTGTCCGAAATGCGGTTTCGACCTGCATTCTGACGGGATCAACTGATAAAAATAAAAAAACAGACAGGCCCCGATGTACCGATACACCGGGGCCTGTCTGTTTTTTTATTAATGCCGCAGAGGTTCAAATCCGGCCGCCGCACAAGCCAGGCTTTAGAATTCCTTTTTATTTCTGCTTATTCGTTGAAGGAATAACTGTCAAGTCTAATTATTAAACCAGCGGTGAAAGCTGAAAATCCTGTGTTCACCGCTGATTTAAACAGAAAGAGAGGCAGCTATGATTGGAATATCCCGGGAAATAAAAGATTTGAACAGATTATATAGCAGCGGCCGCGCGGAACCTGTTGCTGTATATGGCAGACAATTTGGTCTCAGGCAGAATGAATACAGCAGCGCATTTACCAATGTAGTTACGATGGATGATTTGTATTAATGCTGTTTGATCTGTTTGACGATCGTTTCCTGGGTTTTCCGCTGATTGTTTTTCAGTACATCAAGGATCATTCCCGAACAGAAGAACAGCAGAGAAGCAATGTACAGGAAAATCGAGACAAACAGCGTCGGGAAACGCTCCACCAGGTGAGTGACCGCGTAATCATGCAGGACAGGGATCACCAGAATGGTACCCAGAACAAAACAAACTACGGAAAGCACCGTAAAAAACAGCAGCGGTTTGTAATCGCGGAAAAGCATGAGAATCATTTTTAATACCCGGAACCCATCCGAAAAGGTGTTTAATTTTGACTCGCTCCCGGCAGGCCGGTCCCGGTATTCCACAGGGACTTCCCTCACCAGATAATTTCCGTCAAGCGCAAACAGGGACATTTCCGTCTCCACCTCAAAACCCTTTGAGAGCAGCGGATATTCTTTGACAAAACGCCTGTTCATGGCACGGTAGCCGGTCATGATATCCTGCAGATTGCCGTCAAAAAGACGGTTCACCAGCCCCCGCACCAGTCTGTTGCCGAAATCATGGAACGGCCGTTTGTTTTCCTCAAAATATGTCGTATTCAGCCGGTCGCCGATCACCATATCGGCCCGTCCATCAAGGACAAGCTGTACCATTTCAGGCGCATTTTCGGCAGGATAGGTATCATCCGCGTCCACCATGACATAACAGTCTGCTTCAATATCCCGGAACATTGACCGCAGTACATTTCCCTTCCCCTGCTTATATTCATAACGCACGATCGCCCCGGCTTTTTCAGCAAGCGCAGCGGAGCCATCCGTAGAGTTGTTATCATAGACATAAATATCGGCATCCGGCAGCACACGCCGGAAGTCCTTCACCACTTTTTCAATGGTCAGGGACTCGTTATAACAGGGGATCAATACTGCCGTCTTACTCATATTTAACCTTTGCCTTTTTACTGCTGTAACAAAGACTTTCTCTGATCCGGCGGTATGCAGGATATTTCCCGCTGCCGCAGGATAATTTTAACCGATACCAAGCTTTTCCGCGATCCAGGGCAGATAATAATACAGAGCGCCCAGAATGATCACCAGGGAAACCCCGGCAGCGACGAGCAGGCTTCTTCTCCTGCGGTATTTATGGATGGTATCGATCGCCTCATCCAAAGCCCGTTTTTCCACATCCAGCAGCGCGATCATGGTGATCTTATCAATTTCTTCCTCCACCTCATGGAAGCGCGCACTGCGGATTTTTCCGGGATCCTTATAGCAGCTGTTGATCTGCTGCAGGGTCTGGCGGACACGGGTGCGGCGTTCCAGCCACTTGTTTTCCCTTGCCAGCGTTGGCTGGATCTCGATCAGCAGCGGCGGGATCGTCTCGTACAGGACTTTTCCGACCCGACGAATCTGGTAAAGGGGCTCTACGGAAAAAACTTCCTGAGGGAATTCGATCCCGAAATCAAATTCTGTGATCATCTCTGCCCAGCGCAGCACTTCATCAAGATAAGTCAGCGCACTCAGATAGGGGTTTTCCGAATCAACATTGATATCTTTTTCCAAAATCAGCCGCTGATGCTGCAGCTCCGTTTCCAGCTGGAAAATCCCTTCGGCATCCGGAAGACTTGCAGAAAAGATTTCATCCAGGCGTGCCACGATCGTATCGGTCCTGCTGCGGTTTGGATCAAAGATGCGCTGGACTTCCTGATATTTGACATCCAATGCATCGATGCGGCGTTCCGCACCCTCTTTCATGGCGCTCAGCCAGCCGGGATAACTCTGCAGATTTTCATTGGTAAACGAACTGAGAATACGCTTGGCAGAGCGGAAGTCACCCATCCGGGCAAAACCGTCAGCCTGATCAATGACTGTCCGCAAAGAGCTGTACATCCGCTCAACCGAACCGAGTTCGGCTTTCATTCCCATGATCTCTGAACGATTATTATTGATCCAGCTGCGCGCCTCGATGCGCTTCAGTATCTCGGCAGCTTCGCCAAGGCCTTCAGGTCCGGAAAGAAGCTGGTTCCGGAAAGAGGTCTGCATCTGCGCGAATTCATTGGTTTCCTGGTCGATGAGCTGGTTGACCGCAGATTCGAGTTCCCCGATCTGCCCCAGGAGCTCAAGATCGCGGATGTTGCGTTTATCAACACGCTGCAGACGTTCGCGGATGTAACGGATCTGCGCGGCACCTTTTTCATCCAGAACCACGTTCGTCCCAAAATCAGCATCAAGGAATGACTGTAATTCCCGAACGTCCTTTTCTTCATCTTCCCGTTTGGAAACGATGGACTTCTGAAGCTGGGCACCTTCCACAGTATAGAAGAATTCAAGCGCCTGGTTGATCAGTTCTTCAGCTTTGATAAGCTCATCACGTTCAAAGGCTTCCCGTGCCTCTCCGCGTAGCCGTTCAGCCTGTTCGATGCGGTAAGCCTGTTCGATCTTGTCAGCGAGGATCTGGACCTGCTGGTCCTGCCGTTCGTCCTCACTGATCTTGTTGTTGATAAAATCCACACCGGCCGCATAGTTGCCGAGGTCATAAAAACCCTGCAGGCTTTCCAGTATCAGATTGATCTGACGGCCCCGGTCATTCCGCTGGTTGAAACCGGTAATGGTCAGTGAAATTTCATGCTGTAATTCCGGATTTCCGCTTTCCTGAGCGATGCGGGAAGCCCTGGCAAAATAAGCGCCTTTATCGGCCTCGCTTGATTTATCGGAAAGGCCGGCACCCCGCCAGAAGGACGCGAGAAGCGTTTTGACCGCAGGAAGTTCATAAAGCGGACTGCCTTCCAGGCCTTCAGCGCTTTGTATCGCTTCGGATGTAGGACCCGAAGCGGACAGCGCTTTAAATATATTGATCTGTTCGGCGGAATCGTGCAGGATCTGCATTCGTGTGAGAGTGCGCTGAATGGCGGCGGCACTTTCCGGAGGCTGCGCGCTGTCTTCATCACCGTAAAGCTCAGAAATGGATTTCGCCAGGCTTTTCGCACTTTCAAGATCGCCGTCAGTGCAGACCAGCGTGTTCACCGCCTGGTCGCTCAGCCGCATCAGCTCATCCATCATGGACTGTGACTTCCGTGAAACGCCTTCAGCCCGGTTGATTTTCTTCAGCTGCCTGGTCATGAAATCTTTCTGTTCATCCGTACTGAAGTACGGCGTCACTCCATCCAGACGGGAAGCGGCTGTCTGCGGATCGCCTTTCTGGAGGTCGTTATCAATATCAAAGGCTGTGCGCTCCATCAGGTAGCTGACGGATGCGCGGTAACGCTCCGTGATCTCCTGATGCAGCTGTTCAAGGCCGGGAGCGTGAGGATCATCCTTCACACAGTTGTCAAGCGATGTTTTCCAGGAAAACAGTTTGTTCAGCGTGAAATCATCCTCATTGTAAAACTGTTTCCGGATATCTTCGATATCCTTCCGTACGCGAGCTCTGGTTTCCTGGTATTCCTTCAATTTTCCCTGAAGCTTGTTGATCTCATCGGTAACGGAAGTAGGCAGGGGAACTTCGCCAAGATAGTCGTCTTCTCCAAGTCCGGCGGGTTTTCCGGTTTCACCTGCCATACGGATATTAGACTCAGCCGCCCCGAGTTCACCTTCCCGCAGGGCATCCCAGGCCTGCCGGCAGTATTCTTCGGACCGGTTCGCCACTTCAGCAAGAATATCACTTTGCAGACGCTGGTTCTTCTCACGAAGTTCGGCGATACGGGCCTGTGCCTGGATCGCCTGTTCGGAATCGGGTTCCAGCTGCTCATATTCCTGAATGAGAACGGTAAGCAGACGGGAATTGTTGTTGATGAGTACGCGCAGATTTTTATTTTCCGCATCCTCCAGAGAGCGGATCGACTGTTCAAGACGGATGATCTCCTGAGAGGCTGAAGGGGTAAGACGGTATGTCCATGAAGAACCGTCTGCCCGAACCATCATGCGCAGCAGCGCTTCGCGTTCTTCTTCCACGTCAAAAAGTTTGATGCCGATAGAATTTAGATCGAGCGTTTCATACTGGTTCAGCAGTTCAAGAGCCCGCTGGTAAGCTGCCTGCCCGCCGGTTTCCCGCAAAGCGCTGATTTCCTGCTGGATCCACAAACCCTCACCGAGCATACCGGAACGGCGGCTCAGGTCTTCAACACGGTCACGGATCTCAGGGTTTTCGATCCAGCCGGGATAGATATCTTTGGCAGCTTCAAGCGCGTCTTCACCCTTGGTCTGGTCAATTTCAACGGTGATATAGCGTTCAGCCTCATCAAGTTTCTTTTCGGCGGCTTTGATGCGGGTATCATCATCCTTTTTCTGGAGTTTCGTGTTGATGCGGCGGTAGGAGGGATGGGTGATAAGAATGTCCTGCGGAATACGGGACATCATCATACGGGCGGTTACCGGATTCTTTTCACAGTTTTCCTGTGCGGAAAACATGAGCTTGTCATAGGAGCGGTATTGCTCCAGAACCGTTTTGAGCTCCTTCCGTGTGGGATCGGTGAGGACGCTGTCATTTTTCTGCAGTTCGACTTCGGCAGAACTGAGCTTCCACTTGAGGATCAGCTGGATTATGCTTTGTTTGACAGCAGCTTCTTTATCTTGTTTGTTCATCTTTTTCCTCCTCCGATCTTTATACCTGATTTTACTGCAGATTTGCCTCTACAGCGGAGCGGTCGAGCCAGATGGAGAAGGTACCGTGACAGAAGGATTGGTTGGAATCGGTACAGTCAGACGCGGGAGAGGCAAGTGTTGCCGGCGCTGAGGTGATAAAAATAGGCTGGGTTTCACTGGCTACATTTGAATACAGCCTGATATAGGATTGTGCGTTCACATCCAGATTGTTGGCGGTGGAGATCTGGCTGCGGCCGATATTAAAGGTTATTTCCATGTTGATCGTTTTGTCATCATAGGATAAGATCCTCCCGGAGATGGGATGGTTATAGGAATACACCTGGCCCAGACGGGTGGAGAGGGAAGGAGAGGTGTAAAGCTCGGTCGCCGCATTGAGAGACAGGGTGACATTCCGGGTCATCATCTGCTCCAGACGGCTGTCAGCCGCCGAAAGCGTGGGAGCTTCCGTGGGCTGCGGCTGCTCGCGGATAATGAGAGCATCTTCTTCGACGACCACCGGTGCCAATGTGGGGATGATCGTGGGCGTGGGAATCGCTGTTGGTGGAAGTGTGGGAAATTGGGGCTGAACCGCTGCTGTCTGTGCGATGGAGATCATCATGCTCTGGTTGTCATTCTGATAGACAGCCGCGGATGTCCCGATGACGTTGAGACTGGATTGAAGCTGAGAGTTTTTCTGCAGCGTGGACAGAAGCAGATAAGCGGCGATCAATACGGTTATGATTGCTGCCAGCAGGGCACCAACGGAAAGGATCCGCATGGAGCGGATGGTCTTGCGCTGATCCTGAATAGCGTTTTTGGTGCGGGAGAGTTCATCCTGCAGGTCAAAGAGCTGGGTCCCGCGGTTCTTGAAGGAGAAGAAACGGTCGGAGACCATGGCAGCGGATTTGGGACTGTTCAGGAAGCGGGCTGTTTCAAGCTTTGTGTCATTGGAGCTGAGATCGTTCAGGACTGAGTCAATGACGGAAAGGGTCTTCTGATCAGCCTGTTCCTTGCGTTTCTGCGCGATTTCATTGTTGAGCTGATCGAAGGTGTATGGAGATTCGGAGTAGTGGAGGTTGATGACCTGGTTGGCAGCTTCGAATTCCCCGCGGTCGATGAGAGAGCGGATATAGGTGAGATTTTCCATGTCCAGCCGTTTGCGGAGGATCTTGATTTGCCCGACTTTCTGGATGATCTCGGGAGGTTCTCCGGCGGTTTGTTCTTTGGCAAGAGAATAATAAATGGACTGGAATATTTCGCTGAGCCTGGTCTTGATGATGGCACCGAGGTTCATTTCGCGGTTTTCGTATTTGATGGGACAGGTGTATACGATGGGTGATACGTTCTGGATCCAGTCGATGGAGTCAACTGCTTCCTGTGTGACAAAGTATTTTTCCGGCCGGATGTTCTGGGACCAGAGATCAATGCGGTCAATGAGTGTCGCGAGCAGCGGATCAAGCTGACGGCGGAACTCGGGACTGTCAAGCAGTGCACGGTTCATACAGAGGTCATTCAGCCGCTGGAAGAATCCGGTTGGACGGAGCATATTGAAGTTTTCAGTACGATCCGCTTCAAGTTTCAAGCTGAGCGCTGTTTTAATGGCGCTCTCGATCATCGGATCAGCGCCGTTCTGCCAGGAATTGTCCGTATCTGCATCCTCAGTATCTTTCACTGCTTTTGGTGCTGCGGTATCCGGTGCCTCGGGTTTGCCGGATACAGGTTCTTCGGATTTAGCTGCGGGTTTTGGTTCCTCGGTTTCCTTAGCGGGTTTTTGCCCATCTTTAATGCCATAGTAAAGTTCGGAAAGGATGGGGTCGGAAACCCGCAGTGTGGACGTGCTGAGCTCCTGAAGCAGCTGGGCATCGGTAAGCTGCTTGCTCTGGTAACGATTGAGGTAATCCCAGGCTTCAATGGTTTGATGAATGGTTTCGAGATAGGTGCGGATGTGATCGCGAAGCTCGGGCTGTGTCTGTCCCTGTGCGAGTTTATTGGTTATGATATTCTGCAGCTTTTCATAGCTGCTGAAGGTACCGGGAATGTCTTTATCCGCAATTGCTTTGACAGTGAGGTCAAATTCGATATGGGGGATCAGGTCAATACGGCTGTACCACGCTTGTGTAAAACGGAGGGCAGCAGTGATCCACGCAGGATGGGAGGTAATGGTAAGCTGGCGGATGGGCAGGGCATTGGTGAGATCGCGGGGTGTATTCTGCTTGAGTGCTGTTTCAGCGCGCTGATTGAGTACAGCGGTATTTTCCCGTGCATCCGGCGTATTTTGAGCGGAGAGCCGTGCCTGGTCAATGGCTGTAATAATGGTATCCCAGATGGTAACGCAGCGGTTCTGGATGCGGAGTTCATTCAGGGAACCGGTGAGTATATCACTGATAAGAGCGGCAAATTCGACGGAAAGCGGCGGCAGCTCACTGTTGAATGTACAGGTGCTGAGAAGCGGTATGAGCGCGGTCCGGTCTTCAGTCTGGATGGGATATGTGAGCTTGCCTTTGTTCTGCAGGTCCGCCATTTTCTTCCCGTAGATGATCTCGGGGATCATCTGACAATATTTACGGATATCATCGGCAAGCTGGGCCGGTTCTGCATTGGCGCGGGCGATCCCCCAGTCGATGAGGGTGATGCGGATCTGCCCGGCGTGTTTTTCCCAAAAAAGATGCTCAAGGGGTTTGATATCGACATAGGCGATCTTGTTTTTGGCGCAGGTGCGGAGGAGCTTCGCGAGTGCGAGCAGGATAGAGAGCCGGTCGGCAAGGGATTCGGGAAGCTTTCGTTCCGCGTGTTCACCGGCAGCGGCTGTCTGAAGCTGTACAAGATTGTCCTCCGGTTTGAAAAGGTTTGTGAATTCCGTGTTGAAACGGGCAGGGTCATCGGTTACGATGGTGGGAACAGGGATATATCCGAGCCGTTTGAGGGCATCGGGCTCCGTGAGAACTTCGTTCTTAAAGAGCTGGTTGATTTTTGGCAGGACCCGGAGCTCTCCGCCGCCATTGTCCTCATTTGGTGTGATCTTGAGATAATAGCGGTCATGGGTCTCCGGATTTTCGAACTCATACGCGAGTGTGGAGCCGCCTTTTTTATTCAGCCCAGTGTATTTGAGAGGAACAGACCTTGTCCTGTCATTGACATGAGTGATAGTGCTGATAAGTTCATCATAATAGTGTTCGTTCATTTATGCCTCCGTATCTACGAGGTAGGTGAAGTTTTTCCGGGTGGTGTCGAGCAGCAGGGCGGTACGGGGAAAGCGGCGTGTCTTGATGCCGGCTGTTCCGGGATTGATGCCAAACCGCAGGGTACTGTCCCCGTAGCTTATGGGGCGGTTCTGCATGCTGAGTGTAAAGTGCTGCCACATATTTTTCATACTGGAGAGGGAGTAGGTAAAGAATCCGGGTATATGGGTGTGCCCGAAGAGGAAGTGGGGCGTGGTGAGATTCTGCGGGCTGCCGAAAAGTCCGCGGGTAACGGTATTGAGATCCCGGGGAAAGAGGTAGCATTCACAGGGATGCGGCTGGTAATCGCTGTTGCCGTGACAGGGATAGGTACACCCGTGAAAGAGTGTAAAGCTGTCTTTGATGAGGTCAGTATGCTGCGTCATATATTCCAGCATGGCGTTGTTGTCTTTATTTCTGAATAACTGTCTGCGCTGTTTGAGCTGTTCCGCATATTTTACCTGATACGTGTTATGATCCCTTTCGGGATGCGTGAGCCAGTATTCCCAATTTCCCTGAACGGCAGGGCCTTTGTATTTCTGAATGATCCGGTAGTTGTCCAGCACGGATTGCGTGAGGTCATCTGTACCGGTGGCATCATCCGAATGCCCGAATAAATCACCAAGCAGCCAGATATCATCAAAGCCGCCGGGAGTCCTTTCGGCAATGCGGATAAAGTGATAAAGCGCGCTGCAATTTTCATGCAGGTCGGAAATAACAAGGTGACGGCTCAGAGTGTCCGCCTTTCTTCCGCACAGGCGAGCGCGCGGTGTATGATCTCCGTCAGAAGTGTGACAAGCGCATCTGATGCTGCGGAATTCTGGGGGGAAGGGATCACGGAACAGGCAGCTTTATGGATGATTTCTTCTGTGGGGACCTGGTTCTTCAGGTTTTTTTCAAGGGAGAACATACGGCGGATCTGCGCTGTTCCGAGACGGAATCCGCCGCGGACAGTTTTGACCGTGCTGTGATCATCCAGCGCTATCTGTACAGCCGCAGCCGCGTTTGCCTCGCCGGAGAGGGACCAGATGCCGAGTTTTCCGAACGCGGACCCGGTGCGCGGATCTTTCGGGATCTGCAGGGTGATGCGTGTGATCCATTCATCATACTGAAGATCGTTTTCACCGTTCTGATCCCAGAAGCGGTCAATGAGCAATTCACGGTAATCACTATCCGTTTTAATTGTGAGCTTCGCACCGGCTGCAAGGAGGGCAGCAGCGATATCACTGATGCGGGCGGAGGCAATACTGCCGCCGATGGTGGCACGTTCCTTCACTTCAGCGGGTGCCGTAATATCCGCAGCCCGGGCAAGTGCGGGAAGATGTGTCCGGATAAGAGCGGAATCCGCAAGTGTCTGTAATTTAGCAAGAGGACCGATCTCAATGCGGCTGCCTTTCTGCCGAATGCTGTCCAGCCCTTCCAAACCGCTGATATCTACCAGATGCAGCTCATCCGCTGCGTCACCGGAGAAACCGGTACCGCCCGCAATGATCCGGCTGCCCGGTATTGACAGCAGCGCTGAAACTTCCTGAATTTTCTGAACAGCAGTTATTTTACCTGTCATTTAGATCCATCTCCTATATACCTTCTTATATCATAACTCAAAATCAGTGAACGTGATACCCCAAAATAATGATTTCAGATGATCTCCCGCATATTCGTCATCACTCAGACGGTATAAAACTCTCTGCAGATGTGATAAAGGTTATAATTTTTACCTGACATTTATCAGGGAGATCATTCTTCATCCATGAAATCAAAAAGATACCTTGCCGATTTTATTTTGTTCATCGCTTCCATGATCTGGGGTTTGGGATATATTTTTCAAAAAATCGGGAATGAAACCACATCACCGCTCACCTTCAACTGTTTCCGTTATCTCATTGCCGCGCTTGTGCTGGCATTCATCGCACGCTTCCGTTATCCGCAGGGAGAGGCATTAAAATACACAATACTCTCCGGCGCTGTAATGATCACAGCCGGCAATATGCAGCAGATCGGCATGAAAACTGCTTCGATCGGCAACGCATCCTTTATCACAGCGATTTATATTGTCCTGGTCCCATTCATGAGCGGACTGATCCTGCACCGGAAAATCAAACCTCATCACTATCTGGCTGCGCTGATCTCCCTTGCAGGACTGTATCTGATCACAACGGGAGGGAACGGCCTGGAACGTATTTCCAAAGGGGATGTGATCGTTTTCATCGGATCGATTTTCTGGGCGCTGCAGATCCTTTGCGTCGACAAGGCTGTAAAGCTCTGTGATCCTGTCTCATTCACAGCCGGAGAATTTCTGACCGCGGCCATGATCCAGATAGTCGTCTGGCTGACGCTCGGACACCATGATATGACCGGACTGCAATACAGCTGGCCGTATGCTCTTGCCTCCGGTGTTCTGGTGCTTGGGATCGCTTTCGTCATGCAATCCTACGGACAGAAGAATACCGGCGAGACCGAAGCCTCCATCATCATGGGACTTGAATCGGTTTTCGGAGCTCTTTTCGGTGTCATCATTTATCATGAGCAGATCGGTTCCATCCAGCTCATCGGCATGGCGCTTATCTTCATCTCCGTCCTCCTCGTTGTGCTGAAAGAATGATCGTGATGAAAATTCATAGCGAAAACTGAAAAAATTCATTGTATAATGATATTAAGTGAATTACAACAAGGGAGTGCTTCATGGATATCAAAAGTATTTTTACAGAATGGTTAAAGTATGCTCTGGATGATCCGGAGCTCATCGCTGAACTGAGCAGTGAAGATCCGGAACAGGATGAACAGGATATCTACGACCGTTTTTATACCGATCTGGAATTCGGTACCGGCGGTCTGCGCGGTATAATCGGTGCGGGCACCAACCGTATGAATATTTTCGTGGTCCGCAAAGTGACACAGGGTCTCTGCGATTATCTTCAAACGTCCGGCGATCCGCTTTCCATCGCCATCGGTTATGACAGCCGCATCAAGAGCGACCTCTTTGCCAGAGAAGCCGCACGGGTGGCCGCTGCCAACGGGATCAAGGTTTGGCTCTACCCGCATCTGGTACCTACTCCGGCCGTCAGCTGGGCAGTCCGCTATTACAAGTGCGGCGCCGGTATCAACGTGACCGCCAGCCACAACCCGTCCAAATATAACGGCTATAAGGTATACGGCCCGGACGGCTGCCAGTTCCCGCCGGAAGGCGCGGCGAAGGTTCTTGAAGCCAGCCAGCATATCAATGCTTTCCGTGATGTAAAACTTATGGACTATCAAAAGGCGAAAGCTGAAGGGTTGATCAATGAGATCCCGCACGAAGTTCTGGAAGCTTTTGTTGATGCGGTCATCGCCCTGCGCCCCGGAAATGATGTCACCAACCTGAACCTGGTCTATACACCGCTGAACGGTGCCGGTCTGGAATGCGTGAAAATGCTGCTGAACAAAATGGGCGTCACAAAAGTCACCGTCGTCCCGGAACAGGAAAAACCGGACGGTCTGTTCCCGACCTGCCCGTATCCGAACCCGGAGATCCGTGAAGCCATGGAGCTGGGTCTGCAGCTGGTTCGCGAGAAGGGTGCCGACCTGCTGATCGGTACCGACCCGGACTGCGACCGTATGGGCGCCGCCTGCCCGGACGGCAAGGGCGACTACCGCCTGATCACCGGCAATGAAATGGGCGTCCTGCTGCTGGATTACCTCTGCCGCTTCCGCACGGAAAAAGGCTCCATGCCCAAAGATCCTGTTGCCGTGACGACCATCGTTTCCACCGATATGGTGACGCCGATCGCGGAAGAATACGGCGTGGAACTGCGCCGCACCCTCACCGGCTTCAAATTTATCGGCGAACAGATCGCCATGCTGGAAGCTGCCGGCCATCCGGAACGCTACATCTTCGGTTTCGAAGAGAGCTACGGTTACCTCTCCGGCCCGCACGTACGCGACAAGGACGCTGTCAACGCCGTGATGCTGTGTGTGGAATGTGCCGCCTGGTACGCCGCCCAGGGCATGACCCTGCTGGATGCCATCAACAAGCTGTATGAGAAATACGGCTGGTACTACAATGAACAGATCAATAAAGCTTTTGAAGGCGCTGAAGGCATGATCCAGATGGGTAAGGTGATGGATTCCCTGCGCAATGATCCCCCGGCTGAGATCGGAGGCGACAAGGTGATCGGCCGCACCGACTACAAGAACGACGACACCGGCCTGATCAAATCCAACGTGCTGGAATTCCGCATGGAAAGCGGCGCCAAAGTGATCGCCCGCCCTTCCGGCACCGAACCGAAGCTAAAGCTGTATCTCTCCGTCAAGGGTAACAGCGAAGCGGATGCCCTCGAGCGGATGGCAGCCCTCCGCAAAGCCTCCAACGACCTGCTGACAAGCAGAATGTAACGATCGCAGTCCGAATAACGTGCTGTACAGAGACGCGGAAAGCATACCGTCAAACAAGGTACGCTTTCCGCGTCCTTTTTTTCATAAAAGACGCATTCGGGTGACATTTCTGCAGCCTTCTCCGTAAGGATCAAGCTGTGCCTGATTTGATTCAGAGAAGAAGCCCTACCTACTGCGTAACATCAGCATTATCCATCTCGTTATGTTCGGTTAAGATTCAGAGCAGGAGATTGTTTTACAAATGCTTCGTGCTGAACAACATCATGAGGAGAAACATTTGTTGAAAATGGAGATATCGGGTGACCAAATGTCAGCCCGCACTCCAAGCTGACATTCACTCTGTGTCTGTTGCGCATTATCATAAACGAATGAAGTACCAATCCAAAAATTTTCTGCAAATTTGAAAACAACAGACTATAATAAATTCTCTTGTTTATCTCTTTCTTCAAAAGTTGATAAAAGATTATCTGACAACATATCTTTTATCAAATTATGGTATTCTTTTAGTGAATCAAAATCACCGAATACGATCGTATTGAACAAAAGGCTTCCTGATGGTCTTCTCAGAACAAGATCAATTGTTTTCGCTTTATTATTGTCAATGACTTTTCCCTTCAATAAAGTCATTGGTTTTGTATTTGGAGAAGCAAGTGCGAACCCTAACGTATATTCAGCTCTTCCAGCTGCGAAGGAACAGCGGATTCTGTTTTTTGAATAATCTTCTTCAACTAAGGTCCCTTGAGAAAAAACCGAAGTTATCAATGGAAGAACCGATATTTTTCTTCTGACAGAACCTTTTACTTCATTTTCTGTTTGACCTTTTTTTATAAAATTGATTTCACCATCTGTTAAAGTATTATTCAAACACTTTTCAAAAAAAAGTTCTGGGCTAAGCGGACTTTGAATTCCGGTAAGATGTTTATAATTATCATTATCTGCTACAACAATATAATATGGTCTGTGGATAAACGCCTTTGAACAGATAAGATAATCATAATCCACGAAAAAATCTTTATAGTCCTTCGAGCATATTGAAACGACATTTCTTACTCTTGTTGTAAACGATATTTGTTCCGCCATTTATTGTCCTTTGTTATAAGAAAAAGGGACGATTACTCATCCCTTTCCTAATTTTTCACAGTTTATTCTGCAATGGAAACGGGTTTACGGTCTCCGTTCCGACCACCTGGAGCGGGTTTAACGTCTCCGCTCCGACGTTTTCTATATTATACCTGAAATAAATAAGAAAATCAAGTTTTTTTGATGGCGCCGGGCTGCAAAAGACGAATGTACGACGGTCCATAGATGCTGCCTGCCAGCAGATATCCCGGAACATTCGGGTCGGTTTCGTAAAGTCCCCTGGTAACAGAAAAACATTCACCGCTCTGCGCCATACGCGCGGGCTTTGACTTCGGTGAGGCAAATTCTTTTAACTCATCCAGGAGTATCGACGTTGTTTTTATCATATTTTCACCCCGCAGTATTATTTTATGCAACTACCCGGTGAAAATAAAGCATTTTTTGTATCTGTTCAAGTCCGATTGACGCATAAAAAATAAGAGACAGGCCTGATACTGTAATAACCGTTCTGACCTGTCTCCTATAAGAATACGCTTTAATGATCTAACAAAAAATACTAATGTAAACTTTTAGTCACATATTTTATATGTTTCTTTATTCCTGAATACCAAGCATTTGTTTTACACCAAGCTGCAAAGCGGCAGAGAAATTAATATTTTCCTTTTCAGCCTTCACTTCCAGCCAATAGGGAAGCGTACAATTCTTTTTGACTGCTCTGGTGTCATTATCTTTCCTGTATTGATCAATATCAACATCAACTAAAGTGATGATATCAGAGTCATTTTCTTCTTTTATATCTTTCAATTCTGATGGAACAGGCAGTTTATCACCGTCATCTTCGATTGTAATTGCCGTTAAACCGATAGCATCACGGGCGTTTTCAATCGCTTCCAGAACCGTTTTTCCCCATGTGCTGATCTCAAAATCAGGAATATCAACGATATAGCATTTTTCTTCCTTATCATCCTGAATCAGAATTGGATATATTCTTTTCATATACATATACTCCCGGGATTATTTCAGAAACAATCCGGGAAGACGATCCGCGGGTGGATGTCCGCGCCGTTCCTTTCAGCCTCCAGCGGGCAGCCGCAGGTACAAAGGTTGCGGGAAGCGCATTCCCCGCACAGTGCCGGCATATATTCTTTATTCCGCAGCCGCAGGCAGAGCGGATGATTCCAGATCGCATTCCACTCATCCGTCAGGATATTGCCCACGGGCTCATACCAGGACTGGCAGGGGAGAACATTCCCGTCAGGCTCGATACACATGCTGTACTTTGCCGCCGAACAGGATTTATACCCGACGCCGGTAGTCACCGGATCAAAATGGCAGTATTGCGTGGGGGTATACCACAGGAGGCGCTGACCGTTCCGTTCCGCGGCTGACTTCGCCGCGTCCAGCAATTCCTGCAGCCGGTCGGTATGGATCGCGCTGTCAACCTCTTTCCCTTTACCGGAACAGATCAGCGCATTCAATCCGAATGTCATAACACCCAGCTCCGCGAGAAAATCTGAAAGCCTGTTGATCGCTTCCACCGAAGCGTTATGCGTCAGCAGCGTGGTGTTGGTATTGATATGGATATGATGTCTGACTGCCGTTTTGATGCCGGCGACAGTCTCATCCCAGGCTCCTTTTGCTCCGACCATGGCATCATGGATCTCCGGGTCCACTGATTCCAGTGTCACCTGAACATGGTCCAGCGAGGCGGCGGCCAGCCCTTCAGTCAGGGATTCATTCCGCAGCAGCCGGCCGTTGGTGTTCAGGCCGCTGACGATGCCAAGCTGACCGGCATAGCGGACCAGATCAGTCAGGTACGGTACGACCGTCGGTTCGCCGCCGGTGAAAACCACATGCGGGATGGCGATTTCGTCCAGTTTGTCCAGCACCTGCTTCCACTGCTCAGGCGTCAAAGCGTTCTTTCCGCGTCCCGGCTCATTGTAGCAATGGGCACAGTTATTGTTGCAGAGATAGGTCAGGGCCAGATCCATCCTGTACGGCGCATCCGGGATCTTTGAGAACGGGGTGATGAGGTCAATGCCGCTTTCACACAGCTCTTCCGCCCCGGCCTTTCCTTCCAGGATCTCCTGCATCAGCGGTTTGAATTTCTCAAAATCCGCCTCCGCATGAACCGCAGCTGTACCGAACCGGTTCCGGATAAGCCGCTTCACTTCCCGGGTGCTCTTCTGATTCATGATCAGCCAGGTAAAGAAGGCTGCACTCTCATTCAGATAAAAGGATTCGTTCCCGTTGAGCCAGAAGATCCCGTTCAAATCATTTTCCACCCGCAGATGCATTCTGCGGTACCCGCCATCGGGAAACTCCACAGTATGTTTGTAGATTCCGGGTTTAAAATCGTCTTCACGCCGGAAAAAGTATTTCAGATTCATTATCTTCCTCCTCCCGTACAGGCACAGCGGCGGCTGATCATATGTCACCATTATACTGCGTTCTCTCTGATGATCCAAATATCAGCTTTCGGCTCAGACCGAATAAATCAGCCATTCTTTAAAAACAGAGAGGCACCTGAGTGCCTTTCCATCTGTCCTTATCATTGAAAAAAACGCTTATCCCTGCCAGTTATCGCGGTCATCTCCGAAGAAATAGAGAGCGATGACACCGGGTCCGGTATGGGAACCGATCACGTTTCCGACATAACTGATAACAAACTCTTCAGTGCCCCATTCCTTCCGGATCATATCCGCCAGCAGTTTGACCTCTTCTTCGCAGTCACCGTGACTGATGAAGATCTTCCTGTTGTTCTCCCGGATCCCATGGATCTGCAGTTTATGGAAAAGCGCGCTGATGGAGCGCTTGCGGCCGATCACTTTTTCCCGCGGGATCAAATGGCCTGCGCTGTCCATATTCATGACCGGCTTCACCCGCAATGTTGAACCGAACCAGGCTGCAGATGCGGAAACACGGCCCCCGCGCTGCAGGAAGTGCAGATCGTCCACGGTATACCAGTGATGGAGCTTAAGCTTGTTATCCTCAAGCCACTGGGCAGTCTCGATCAGGCTTTTGCCGGAATTCCGCAGCTCTACAGCCTTATCGACAAGACAGCCTTCACCGCAGGAGGCAGAGAGTGTATCGACCACAATAAACTGCCGTTCCGGAAATTCCTGTCTGACGATCACGGCTGCTTTTCCGCCGCTTTCGACCGTACCGCTCAGGCCGCTGGAAAAACCGACATATAACACGTCAAGTCCTTCCCCTGCTGCTTTACGGTAAACATTCAGAAAGGCATCCGGATTCACCTGGGATGTCTGGGATCGGCTGCCTTTGCGCAGTCTGTCGTAAAATGCTTTATTATCAAGAGGCGGATTGATTTCACCGTCGATCGTAAAGGTCAATGGACAGAGAGCAAAATCCTCATATGTGTCCAAAAGCCACTGCGGAAGATCGCAGGAAGAGTCCGTAACAATGAAAAACCCTTTATGCTCAGACATAAAACCTCCCCGTATAATTTCTTCAAAATCATAATAACATTTTACTTGAAACTGCGGAATTGCAAAACTGAGTGTTTAAAAATAATACCGCTATTTGGACATTATTCATTATTTGGGTAAATTTCAATTACGGAAAACTGATTCCTTTACAAGGATAAAACTTTCTATTAAAATCTAAAAATAATAACAGGGTAAAGGATATATCATGGATCAGGAAACCATAACCAAAGGGATCATCTCAGGCATCGTAGATCACTATATCCGGGATATTTCGCAGGATCCTCACCGGAGCGTCCGCAAGCTGCTGGACATGGCGGAACGGACTTCAGACGGTCCGACGCAAAAAATCTGCTACCAGATGATGCAGAAAATGGCAAAGAACCAATCCAGTCCTTATTATGAAATGATCCATCACCTTGTCTCAAACGCTGATCCGCAGACCATAAAGCAGTTCGGCATCAACCTTGGGCACAACGCCTGGACTTTCGGGTCCGGCAATATCCGCCGCTTGATAGAAGAAAGCGGCATATCCATTTCATGGGCTGTTCTCATTGACCGTGCACAAACATCCGGCCGTATCCCTTTTGCGGATATTGAAAACCTGATAAACAGAGGACGAAAAACGGAGATTTACGCATGGCTGCTGATGGCCTCCGATACGCTGGATGAGTGGGATGATTATACAGGACTGTTCCATTCTCATCAGGACAGTGTCTTCGGACTCTGTGTCCTGCCCGGTGCCATAACGGAAGAGATACTTGAGGAAGCAGCGGAGATCCCGAACCTGATGATCCTGATCAACACCGACGAACCGGACTGGCAGCTTTGCGCGGAAAAACTTTCCCGCAAAGGGATCCTCTTTTCCGCTTTCCGTCTGACTGCTGACAAATCGCAGGCAGAAGAGATCCTCAGCGGTGAATGGCTGGAAGATATGATCCCCTTCCATCCGCTGATGGCGTTCTCGATCGCGGGCGACACGCTTGCAGAAGAAACAGCACAGTCCATAAAAGAATATATCTGGAATACAAGGCTGGATCAGGTCCATCCGATCGTACCGTCAGACCTGATATCCGATTTTGTCATCATCAACCGTTTGATAACCCACCGGAATCTGCTGTACCGGGTCAACGCGGACGGCAGTGTTTCCGCTGCAAAGAATCTTTTATTTGAAAGCACTGACCTGACACACAGCAGCCTGTTTGTTTCCTGATCCGGTTTAAACCTGTGATGCCCGCAGCAAATTGTGAAAAAACAGCCAAAAACAACTGCCTGAAAATAACTATTTATTTGATATAATAGTAGTGGATCACAGGGAAACAATTGATCCGCTGCAAGGAGATAAATCTGATGAGTAAAGATTACTACGATATTACATTAGCCGGCGTAAAGCGCTCGCTTCAGTTATTTGAGGTTGCCCCCGGACTGCGCATTGCTGTACTGAATATTCTCGGCGACACAGAACTGGTTGAAGCCTGCGCGACAGAACTCGCCAAAAAACTTGAAAATGTCGACTATGACGTGATGATCACCGCTGAATCCAAGAGTATTCCGATCACGCACGCTTTGTCAGTCCGTACCGGAAAGCCTTATGCCGTATGCCGCAAGAGCTACAAGACCTATATGGGCAACGCCATCCGTTCCACATCCAACTCCATCACCACCCAAAGCGAGCAGACGCTTCTTCTGGATGAAAAGGATATCCAGCTCATCAAAGGCAAAAAGGTCCTCTATGTGGACGATGTGATCAGCACCGGCTCCACCAAACAGGCGATCGAAAGCATCCTTGAACAGGCCGGCGCCCAGCCGGATCCCAAGGCACTGGCGATCTGTGTGGAAGGCTCTGAAGATGCCTGGCCGGATGTGATCTGCCTCGGTCACCTGCCGCTCTTCAAGGACTGATCGAAAATTGACGGCCGGTACCCGGCCGGTTCAGAATAACAACAGGAAGATGGAGCTGTCGCAAATTATAATTTTGAAAAGCCATCGGGAGGGAGTGCTTCGCAGGGACGCGGAATAAGCGGCAATATCAATATGTTGCGGGAAGTTCTCCTGCCGATACCGCCCGCCATTGCGGAGCATTTGCTTTTGATGATATTTCTGAAAAAGACTGTTGTACACCATAAAAGATGTGCGACAGCCCCATCTTTTTTACAGCTGCCCAGAATCGGGCGGCAAGGCACGCTTGATCGCATAACATGAAATTATTACTTTTTACACGAATTTAAAGATATTTGACTGTAGCATATTTTTTGAATATTTGATACAATGTGTATAAGGTATCGCTGATTATTTGCCAGACTCATCGAAAATGAGTCGAAGCAACCTGTTCTGTTGACTCAAAATGAGTCAACGAAAACAGGTCACTTTCGACTCAAAACCGAGTCAATCAGCGTTTACGCAAGTATGTTAAATCCTCACCATGAGGCTGAATATGGAGATTGTCCAATGAATAGCGATGAAGTATTAGCAGTAATTCTTGGCGGCGGCCGGGGCACCCGGCTTTTTCCGCTGACTCAAATGAGATCCAAACCGGCAGTTCCGATTGCCGGTCAATACCGCCTGATCGATATTCCGATCAGCAACTGTATCAATTCCGGTATTTTCAAAATCGCAGTACTGACCCAGTTCAACTCCGTCTCACTCCACCGTCACATTACGGACACCTATCAATTTGACCGCTTCCATTCCGGATGGGTCCAGATTTGGGCAGCCGAACAGACCATGGATAATGCAGACTGGTACCAGGGCACAGCAGACGCAGTCCGGAAACAGCTCAGCCAGATCGTTTCCGCTAACTGCAAATATGTTCTGATCCTTGCCGGTGATCACCTGTACCGCTGCAACTATGATGAAATGCTGGATTACCATATCAAACACAATGCCGCCGTCACCGTAGCAGTGCAGCCGGTGCGCAAGGATGAAGCCTCCCGGTTCGGCCTGCTTAAGACCAATGAAGAAGGGCGCATTATTGACTTCAAGGAAAAACCGAAGGATCCGGTAATTCTGGAATCGATGAAGAGCTCCGATGATCCGGAACGCCCGTTCCTCGGCTCCATGGGCATTTACATCTTCAACACAGACCTTCTGGTCGATGTTCTCTCCACCAAGGACTACTCCGACTTCGGCAACAATGTGATCCCCTATGCCATCGATCACAGCGACGTCTTCGGCTGGAGCTTTGACGATTACTGGGAAGATATCGGTACCATCCGCTCCTTCTATGAAACCAATCTGGCTCTGACGAATGACAAACCGCCGTTCAATTTCTATGATCCGAAACACCCGATCTACACCATCGCCACCACCATGCCTGCTCTGAAGGTCTTCAACACCCGTCTGGATCACGTCCTTCTCGCCCGCGGCGCCCGTGTCAAGGCGGAGAGCATTGAACGCTCCATCATCGGTGTTATGAGCTATATCGATACCGGCACAGTCATCAAGAACAGTATCATTATGGGTGCGGAGACGGAAAAATACATTCTCCAGGCTGATCATAATGATTCCGACACAGGTGTGCTGATCGGTATCGGGAAAAACTGCAGCATCGAAAACGCGATTATCGATAAGAATGCCTGCATCGGAGACAACGTCGTCATCAAGCCCTTCCCCGCGGGAACGGAAAAGGATGACCCGAATGAGCCGAAACGCTACTATGTCCGTGACGGCATCGTGGTGATCCCGAAGAACGCGGTCATTGAATCGGGCACTGTCATCGAACCGTAGTGAAATAATAATTATTAACGAAAAAGAGGATGCAAAAAAGCATCCTCTTTTTCGTTATCTCAATAGTTTCATCCAAAGGATTTTTTTGTTGTAAAATAGAAAGAAGATAAGAGGTCTTGAGTATGAACAGAACACAGGTTTTTAAAATCGTCAGACGGCTTTACGATAATCTGACGCATGTGACAGTTGAAAATGAACATCTAATGCCCAAAGAAGGGGCCTGTATTATCACCCTGAATCATCTGAGCCGGATCGATTTTCCCGCCATGATCCAGCTGGAACGCTATAACGATATTTACTGTGTGGCAGCGGATACCTACCGCAGTTTTCCGGTTTTCGGTAAAATCATCGAGGATGCCGACATGATCTGGATCGACCGGACAAAAGCAGACTTCACAGCAATGAAACGGATCATGACCGAATTAAAAAACGGGAATATCATCGCCCTGGCGCCGGAAGGGACAAGGTCCAAAACAAAAGCGCTGCTTCAGGGTAAAGAAGGCGTAACGCTTATCGCATCCAAAACGCATGTTCCGCTGATCAGTTTGAGTGTTTTCGGGACCGAGAAATGGGTGGATGAAATCAAACATTTCCGCAAACCCAAGATCACACTGCGCTTTGGCCCGGCGTATCAGCTGCCGCCAATCGACCCGGACAACCGTGAAGAATCACTGCATGCTGCCACCGATGAAGTAATGTGCCGGATCGCCGCCAATCTGCCGGAAAACTACCGGGGATTCTATAAAGATTACCCGCGGGTAAAGGAATTGCAGGAAGAATGGCGGGCCCGCGGCGATATGATCGTACCGGAATCATGACACCTCTTGTTTCTGTTGTTATCCCTGTTTACAACGCGGGACAATTCCTTTCGGATTGTCTCGAAAGTGTCTGCGCTCAGACGCTGCAGGATATTGAGATCATATGCGTCAATGACGGCTCTGAGGATAACAGTCCGGAGATACTGAAAGAATTCGCCTCACGTGACAGCCGGATACACATTATTGATCAGCCAAACGGCGGGGAGCTGGCTGCCCGGAACAGCGGTATTCATGCCGCATCCGGGAAATGGCTCGGATTTGTCGACAGTGACGACAGAGCCGCACCGGAAATGTTTGAACGTCTCGTCTTCAACGGAGAAAAATATCAAACCGATATCTCACACTGCGGCCTGATGTTCTGCTATCCGGACGGGCATAACGTTTCACATTACGGGACCGGTATCCTCAGGCAGCAGGATCATGACACCGGACTGATTGACCTGCTGGACGGTTCACAGATCGAACCAAGCATGTGCTGCAAACTGTACCGGCGTGAACTTTTCAACGGGTTTGACGTTTCCGAACGCATACGGCACAACGGGGATCTTTACTGTAATTTTCTGCTGTTCGACAAAGCATCTTCCGCGGTTTATGAAGATTTCTGCGGATATCTTTACCGTCAGCGTCCTTATTCCGGCCTGGCAGATGCTCAATCTGTTGAAAGGCTGCGCGGGATTTTATCTGTCCGCCATGATATATTGAAAATGAGCGAACCGCCGATCCACAGCGCTGCCTACCGTTTCTGGCTTTCCACACTCGTGAACACACTCAACCAGGTTTCCGTCAGCGGCGACCCGCAGAAAGAAGCTTTTTATGAGGAATGCAGAGCCCTGCTGCGGACAGAAAAAGACAATATCTCCCGTCTGAGCTGGAAACAGCAGACCGCAGCCCTTCTGCACCTTCACGCGCCCGGATTAGCCCGCTTATGCTATCGGGTCTACGGGAAATATTCCATTTACCGCTACGAACACTGAGTCAGCGGTCCGGAACCGGCTTTGCCTCACTGTAATACACGGTGACCATACCGAAATCAGCCGTTGTAAAGGCATCCTCTCTTAATTCAAACGGGACCCAGCCATATGTCCTCAGCAGATAGACCCTGTCCGCGGAAACCTCTCCGGGGTCAAATTTATAGCTGCCGAATGACATTACATTCTGATCCTTCATCTCAACCGAGTTTCGGAAGGTTTCAGGATCAATATTTTTTACCAGCAGGATATAAAGATAAGGCTGGGACAAACCATATACCGTGACCGGTTCATTGTTTATATTTATCTCTTCTGCGAAATCCAGCGCCTGTGAGAGATCTTCAACAGAAGTAATCGACAATTCATATGCAAGCTCACGGGAAAATTCTCTGAAATAATACCCGGTAAAGCTCACTGTCAGGAACAGCCAGATGCCGCAGGAAAGAACCGCCGTGGCTCTGCTTCTGGTAAAAACAAAATTCAAACCGGCAGCCAGAAACCAGATCAGCGGGAAATGAAATCAGGAACAGAAAACAGATCATCAGATCAGGGGAAAATTCACCGCTTCTGATGTTCCGGATGCTCTTTCCGACACAGAGAACCAGGCCCAAAATGATCAGCGGGATCGTAAAATAAAACAGGGAACCGAAACGGGGAATGACATTATAACGCAGTGAATCCCAGACAAAAATGTTGTAAAAAATATTTCGTTCGCCAAATTTGAGGTTTTGCAGGATATTCCCGATGCTGAATTCACTGCCGCGGTAAGCAAAAAGCTTCGGGACCGAAAAATATGGTGTACGGATCTCCCCGATTAATCCATTATTGACCGCAAGCAGCAGAATTAAAGGGAGAGCCAGCAGCAGTATGGGAAGAATAAGTCCCGCCAGCTGTCCTGCCCTGATCCTCCGGTTCAAAAGAAGGAATAATAAAACCGGTCCCAAAAAAACAGGAACCAGAATGTAAGAAACAGCATAGGAATACAAAGTCACACCGAACAGACATCCTGACAGAACGAACAGGCGGTTCCTGTCCGTTTTTACGGCGCTGTAAAGTGAGGTACAGGAGAAAATCAGCATCGGGAACAGCAGATAGGCATCCAAACCCCAGCGGGAGTGCATGACGGAAAACGGCAGGAAACAAAACACGCCCAAAGCGATCAGTGAACCGGTATTTCCATATTCTTTCCGGACCAATACCGCAAAAACCGCGGCGGAAAGCAGCGAAAAAAATATCGCGGGAAGACGTACCGCTGTGACACTGTAACCAAACAGCTTAATCGCAGCGGCAGCCAGATACATATACAAAGCACTTTGGCCCCCGCCGTAATTGATAAGATAAACAGGAAAGTGATACCCCCAGCGGTCTGTTCCGTAAGCAGCAAGACTCCTTGCGTCATAAACCATTCCCGCCTCATCCACGTGATAAGGGATCGGGATCTCACCGACTTTATAAAACAACAGGAAAGAAAAAACACAGAGGAGGATAAAAAACAGGATCCGGTACATCCGCTCGGAAACATCCGGCAGCTCTTTTGTATTTCTGGCTGATATGGCTGATATAACAATCGCGCCGCCGAAAATGATCCCGAACAAAATCCAATTCATTTTTATATCCGATTCAGGATTCAACAAAGAGCCATGAAAATCAGAATCTCTGACACCTGAATCCTTTTTCTAACTTTACCTTGAATTATCATCCGGCTGATCTTTATCATATGTCCGTTCACTGATAATATACCGGGGTCTTGCTTTGGTTTCGATATAGGTTTTTCCGACATATTCCCCGATGATTCCCAAAGCAAGCAGAACCGTTCCTCCAAGGAAACAGACAATGCACATCAAACTTGCCCAACCGGAAATCGTTTTCCCGGTAATTGCCCGGATGACTGCCCAAAAAATACCGATAAAACTCAAAATCGTGACGATAACCCCAAAACCGGTGATGATCCGTATCGGTTTGATCGAAAGGCTGGTTATGCCGTCAAAAGCCAGGGTCAGCATTTTTGTCAGCGGGTAGTGACTTTCACCGGCGAGTCTTTCATGCCGTTCATAATATACGCTGGTACTGGGGAAGCCGACAAGCGGGATCATCCCGCGCAGAAAAAGATTGACCTCATGAAAGTCAGCAAATTCCTGAAGGACACGCGCTGAAATCAGGCGGTAGTCCGCATGGTTGTAAACCGCTTCCACACCCATTTTGTTCAATAATTTATAGTACGATTCAGCAGTAAAACGCTTGAAAAAAGTGTCGGTATCACGTTTGCTTCGTACGCCGTACACGATCTCATAACCCGCTTTATACTGTTCGATCATTTCATCCATTGCGTTGATATCATCCTGTCCGTCACAGTCAATGGAGATCGTTATATCACAATGGTCCTTGGCTTCCATCAAACCGGCTAAAACAGCATTTTGATGCCCTCGGTTCCTTGACTGCGAAATACCGATAAAATGCTCATCCTGTCTTGCCAGGGAACGGATAATATCCCATGTGGAATCTTTTGAGCCGTCATTAACAAACAATATTCTCGAACTGCCGCTGATCTTTTCTTCATCGATCAGGGTTTTCAGCTTATTCAAAAACATCGGTGCAGTAACAGGCAGCACGGCTTCTTCGTTATAACACGGAATGACGATAAATAAACAGGGTGCCATAATTTTTACTCCTGTGAATAATTATACGCCTTATTCATCATTGAATATGAGAAATGCGTTTTAATGGTTTATATAATTCACACGGGCACAGAATTATAATAGTGATATGGAAAAACAAAGAAAAGCGGAATTGCTTGCTCCCAGCGGAAATTTTGACTGCGTAAAAGCGGCCGTGAATGCCGGTGCGGACGCGGTCTATCTGGGAGGACGCGCATTCGGAGCACGCGCTTACGCGGCTAATTTTGAAAATACCGAACTGGAGCAGGTTTGCGACTTCTGCCACAGCTTCGGCGTCAGGGTCTATGTGACTGTAAATACCCTGTATAAAGATACTGAATTCCCGGAGCTGACCGCTTTCATCGAATCACTCTGCATCATGGGTGTGGACGGGCTGATCATGCAGGATTTCGGAGCCATCCGTCTGGTACGGGATCATTTTCCGGATCTGCCGGTCCATGCCTCCACACAGCTGACAGCCAACAGTCTGGATGATGTGAAAGAATTCGAGGAAATGGGACTGAAGACAGTCGTTCTCAGCAGGGAACTGAGCCTTCAGGAGATCCGGTATATCGCTGATAATTCAGCAGTAAGGATAGAAACCTTTATTCACGGTGCACTGTGTGTTTCCTACTCCGGACAGTGCCTGATGAGCTCCGTGCTTGGCAGCCGCAGCGGGAACAGAGGGAAATGTGCGCAGAACTGCCGTTTATGCTATGAACTGCTGCATGACAAACAGCTGCTTGCTCAGGGGCATCTGCTGAGTACAAAAGATATCTGCACCCTTCCTGTATTTCCGGAACTGCTTTCAACAGGCGTGGCCTCGCTGAAAATCGAAGGACGGATGAAAAGCCCGGAATATGTCGCCGGTGTGACGGGGATCTACCGCAAATATCTGAATATGTATTACAGCGGCAAACCCTTTGCCATTGATCCAAAGGACATCCTTACGCTGCAGCAGCTTTTCAACCGGGGAGCTTTTTCCGAAGGGTATCTGAAAACGCATTCCGGGATGACAATGATGTGCCCGGCACACCCGAAGCATTGGGGAGTATATGCGGGTAAGGTGCTCGGCTATGACAAAAAAAGCCAGACAGCATTACTCCGTTTTGACAGGGACATGATACCGGGAGACGGCATTGAGATCCGCACAAAGGATGAAGAAGGTGCGGGATCCTATCTGAATAAACCTGCCGCAGCTGGACAGAAGTACCCGCTTGTCATCCGAGGAGACATACACGAAAACCAGGCCGTTTATCAGACTTATGACAAACGGCTGATGGATGAGCTGAAAAGACATTATGAGACAATCAGCCGAAAGGTCCCGATTGAAGCCTGTATTTCCCTTCATGCAGGAAAGCCTTCGGAATTAACAATGACTGCCAGCGGACATTCCGCGGCGGTATCCGGTGAAATTCCCTGTGCCGCGCAAAACCAGCCGCTGACAGCTGAAAGCGTTTCCGCGCAGATCGCAAAACTCGGGAATACGATCTTTACCGCAGAAAAAATTGATGCCGATATAGAAGAAGGACTTTACCTTAACAAATCTTCCCTTAATTCCTTAAAGAATCTTGCTGCCGAGATTCTGCAGGACAAGATCATCAGAAGCTATAAACGCAGCAAAACCCGGGATGGAAAACCCGAAAACCTTAAAGAAATTAATGCTGAAAATTCCTCTCTTTCTGTCTTTATATCCAATAAACCTCAGTTTGAAGCGGCGCTCCGTTCCCCGGCCGTCACCGTCATTTACCTGGAAATGACAGAACCGCTTATTACTAACCTTAAAGAAATTTGCGGGAAAGCTCATAGCCATGGTAAAAAAATCGCGGTCAGACTGCCGCGGATCTGGCGTTCCTATGTGCAGGAAAATGTTTCGCCGCTGCTTCAGCTGTCAATGGTAAGCGAAATCGATGGCTTTCTGATCAGCTGTCCCGGTCATTATCATGCGGTAAAGGGCAGTGGAAAGGCTTTTTCCCTTGACATTACAGGAAATGTGATGAACAGCCGCACTTTCGCTTTCTGGAAAGATCTCGGAACTGAAAGCATCGCCCTCTCCCCGGAAATGAGCAGAGATGAGATCAATTCGCTCCCGGACCGGTCCCGTGCAGAGATCCTGGCCTATGGATATATCCCGCTGATGGTGACACATCAATGCCCGATCGGAAATTTTGCAGGGCAGAAACAGGATTCCATTCACTGCGCCAGATACGGACATTCGGAAAATTACACACTCCGCTCCGGGAAAGATATCTTCCGGATGGAGACCGACTGCAGGAACTGCATCTGCACCATCACAACCCACCGCCCGCTTGATATCCGGGATGATTTGAAATCTTTTAATATTAAATATTTCAGATTGAACTTTACTGATGAATCTGAGAGTGAAACTGAGCTTATCTTAAAGAATTTTGAGCATAATTTACTGGACAAAAAATCACACAGATCAGGGAATCAGAATATCTACGACAAAAGTGTGCTGTAAGAGCGGGTTTTCCGTTCCAAAGATAAAAACCGTATAGAAACAAGCTGATGATACCTGTTTTCCGGAACGTAAAACTGAATTCGATAGAAAACGGTATATAATTCAGTGGAAAAGCTAAGCTTAGGAGATGAAAAATGCTGGACATCGCACTGATTCGTGAAAATCCCGAAATCGTAAAAAAATCCATGCGCGACCGACAGATGAGTGTTGAAAATGTCGACCGCCTGCTTGAACTGGACAAAACCCGCCGTGAACTGCTGGGCGAAGCGGAAGCGCTGAAGGCCAAACGCAACAGCGAATCCAAAGCCATCGGCAAGGCAAAAGATCCTGCGGAACGTCAGGAACGCATCGCCGCCATGAAAGTGGTCAGCGACCGCATCGCCGAACTGGATAAACAGACCAAAGAAACTGAAGAAGAACTGAAGAATATTATCTCCAATATCCCGAATATCCCGGATGAAAAAGTTCCTTACGGCGTCAGTGACGCGGAAAACCAGGTCGTGAAGACTTTCGGTACAGAAATGCAGCATGACTTTGAGGACAAACCGCACTGGGATCTGGGGACAAACCTCGGCATCATCGACTTTGACCGCGGGACCAAGCTCTCCGGGACCCGTTTCTATGTCCTGAACGGACAGGGTGCCCAGCTTGAACGTGCCCTGATCGCTTACATGCTGGATCTGCACAAAAAACAAGGCTACAAGGAACGCTACCTGCCATTCATGGTCAAGGGCGATATCCTTTACGGTGCCGGTCAGCTGCCGAAATTTGCGGATAACCTTTACCACGACGTGGAAGAGGATTTCTGGATGGTCCCGACCGCCGAAGTCCCCCTGACAGGGCTTTACATGGGCGAAATCATCGACGAAGCCCAGCTGCCGATGCGCTTCACCGCTTATACGCCATGCTTCCGCCGGGAAAAAATGAGTGCCGGCCGTGATGTCCGCGGCATCAAGCGCGGCCATCAGTTCGATAAGGTTGAAATGTACTGCTACAGTCTCCCGGAAAAATCAGAAGAAGAGCATGAACGGATGCTGGATGCCGCCTGCGAAACCTGCAAGCTGCTGGGACTGAATTACCGCATTATCGCGCAGTGCACCGGTGATCTTGGTTTCAATGCCCGCATCTGCTATGACGTTGAAGTCTGGGCTCCGGGCTGCAAGGAATGGCTGGAAGTTTCTTCTGTTTCCAATGACTGGGATTTCCAGGCCCGCCGTGCGCAGATCCGCTATCGTGATTCCGAAAGCGGTAAACCGCGCCTTGTCCACACACTGAACGGGTCCGGTCTCGGCCTGCCCCGTACACTGATTTCTGTCATGGAAACCTACCAGAATCCTGACGGCTCGATCACGGTTCCCGATGTCCTGAGACCCTGGATGGGCGGAATCGAACGGATCGAGAAGGAAGACTGATCAGTGACCGGCGGTCAGAGGTTGGTTATGTAAATAAAGCGAAAAGGCGAATCCTTAAGAAATTGGATTCGCCTTTTTAATATATCTTAAAATTATGTTTATACTAACATATGGATAAAAATAAATATTATGAAAATAAACCTTAAAGGAAACAACACAGAATTATCAGCTATCGTTTTTGACCTTGGCAACGTTCTGCTCGCTTATGAACCGGCCAGGTTCATGTTTGAACTGGGCATCCCGCCTCAGAAAATCCCGCGTCTCATCGAAATCGTTGACGGCCGTCCGGAATATTCTGAATATGACCGCGGTGTGCTGACCAAAGATGATATTATACGTCTTGCAGTCCGCGATGAACCCTCAATGCGCAGCGAAATCATTCATTATATGAAACACCGCGCCGAATGCTTTACTGCCATCATACCCAACGTTGAATTGCTCTGCCGTGCCAAAGAGGCCGGATTGAAAACGTACCTGCTTTCGGACTGTTCCGAAGGAGATTACGCGTATTTCAGGGACCATTTTATCTTCCTGCATGATCTTGACGGAGAAATAATATCCGGTGCCTGTAAGATCACAAAACCATATCCGGGAATCTTTGAAGAACTGCTGAAAACCTATCCGGAAATCGATCCCTCTCACACCCTTTTTGTTGATGACAGGGAAAAGAACACGGCAGCCGGATCAAAGATGGGATTTATCACGCTCAATCTCCCTGCCGGGGGAACAATTGAGGATTACCTTGAATTTAATGAGGAAAAATAAGCTGCCATGATTTATTTAAATGAAGACCGCACACCAATCGATGCTGTTATTTTTGATCTGGGAAATGTTCTTCTGGATTATAATCCCCGCCGCTTCATGCTAGAAATGGGTATCGCACCGGAATATACCGACCGTCTGCTGAAGGTTTTTCCCGAATCTGAAGATTGGACCAGACTTGATATGGGGCTCATCAGCGATGATGAATTTTTATCAAATGCCTTATATAAAGAACCGCAGCTGCGCCGGGAAGTCATTCTCTATCACAAACACTGGTATGACTATTTCAAGGCGATCCCGAAAAATGTTGTGGCTTTTTATCAGGTGAAGGAAGCCGGGGCAAAAACTTATATTCTTTCCAATTTTCAGGAGACCTGCTTCCGGGTGATGCAGGAGCATAACGTTTTTTTTGAGGATTTTGACGGGCAGGTGATTTCTTATGAATGCAAGCTGCGCAAACCACAGCCGGAGATCTATCAGCTGATCATCGAAAAATACCGGCTTGATCCTGCTCACAGTGTCTTTATCGATGACATGGCAGTCAACATTGAAGGCGCAAAAGCGGCCGGTTTAAAAACCATCCATCTGCCTGTCAGCGGATCTGTCCTTGATTACCTGACGATCGAAGACTAAAAAAACAGCTCCCGGTTGGGAGCTGTTTTTTGCTAATTTACGATAGTTATGCAGCTTTTGCAATTTCGGCAATTTTGCTGAACGCCTGGGGATCACGGACAGCAACGTCAGCGAGCATCTTGCGATTCAAAGCGACGTTAGCCTTCTTCAGACCTGCGATCAGGCGGCTGTAGGAAATTCCATTGAGCCGGGCTGCAGCGTTAATTCTGGCGATCCACAGCTTGCGCAGTTCGCGCTTGCGTACGCGGCGGTCGCGGAATGCATACCAGAGAGCGGTGAGCATGGTTTCATTAGCGCGGCGATACAGCTTGCGGCGAGTGAGGACGTAACCTTCCGCACTCTTCAATAACTTCTTGTGGCGGCGATGTCCCTGAGGACCTCCCTTTACACGTGCCATATATTACTCCTTTTCGGACCCTCGGACGTCGATCTCCCGATCAGTTGCAAACATCCGATAGCCGAACTAAAAATTGAAAGAACCGATTAGTGCTCCATATAGGGAGCGAGACGCTTCACACGGACGATGGTTTTCTTACCTTCGACAGTGACCATCTCAGACAAAAGCAGCTTTACGCGGTCAGAAGTGCGGCGGCGGAAATGGCTCTTGCCACCCTTTGTGCGTACAAGCATGGCTTGGACGTTGCCTTGTGGGTCTTCAACTTATATTTTCCAGCTGTTTGTTTGCGTGGCACAACAAAACTCCTTACAACAAAATTAAACAGCATTCAAATGAATGCCATTCGATTGATTAGCTATGTTATTATACACGGTTTTCGAAATCAAAAGAAAAAGAAATTATTCTTCTTCATCCTCTTCATCGAAATCCTCATCGTCAAAGTCCTCTTCCTCTTCGATCGGTTCTTCAACGATCTTATGTGCTGCCAGATCGGCCTTGTATTTCGCGATCTTTTTCGGATTCGGCGACATCAGCATGCTCATGACACGGCCTTCCATGGCAGGAGCCTGTTCAATTGTGGCGATATCGCTCAGTTCCTCTGCGATTTCTTTCAGATCTTCCAGCGCAAGTTCCGGGTAAGTGATCTCACGGCCGCGGAAGCGGACAGTGACACGCACTTTCTTATTTTCAAGCAGCCAGCGGCGGGCGTCGCGGGTTTTAAAACCGCGATGGTGGTCATTTGTCTTGGGGCGGAGACGGATCTCTTTCACCTCAATTTTAACCTGAGACTTTTTGGCTTCCTTTTCCTTCTTGGTGCGTTCATAAAGGAATTTGCCGAAATCAATGATACGGCATACCGGCGGATTTGCGTTTGGAGAGACTTCTACCAGGTCCAAATCACGGTCGCGTGCGATCTGCAGCGCTTCTTTCGTCGACATTACGCCCAGGTTGTTCCCCTGGTTATCGATGACACGGATCTCAGGGAGCCGGATCATCTCATTTACGCGGAAATCTTGTGTACTGATAATAAACTCCTTGATATTTATTTCATTCAGCCTGAAATAAATCGATATCGCATAAAATATACCATAAGTACACAAATTTTGCAAATATTTAAATGACAAAATACCGCGGAAATAAGCGGTTTTTCCGCAAGGTTCAATAGATATTTATATGAAATTCAAAAACCACCGAAAAATAAAATATAATTGTCAGAGGATCGCTTTTTTTACGATCCAGGGAAAGGATCAATTATGGCAAATAATATGGATATCAACAACAGTCTTACAATTCGTGACATCATGGATGTCACCCCTTCACAGCGAATTGCCATGCTGATCGACGGTGATAACGCGCAGCCCTCCATGATCGAGAAGATGCTCGCGGAGACGACAAAATACGGATTGATCACGATCCGGCGCATTTACGGAGACTGGACAGCTTCCAACATGGGCGGCTGGAAAGATGTGCTTCAGACTCACGCCATCCAGCCGATCCAGCAATTCCGTTATACAGTAGGCAAAAATGCCACAGACAGCGCCATGATCATTGATGCGATGGACCTGTTTTATTCCGGGTCAGTAGACGGGTTCTGTCTGGTTTCCAGTGACAGTGACTATACCCGCCTTGCTACCCGCATCCGCGAAAACGGCATTTTTGTGATGGGTATCGGCAAAAAACAGACGCCCCGCGCTTTTGTAAATGCCTGTGACCTTTTTGTCTACACAGAAAATCTTGGTCCCGCAGAACCTGCCAAACCGGAAACCTCAAAATCTCCGGCGAAGAAAAAACGAACCAGGAAAAACAGCACCGAAGAAAAGGACAACAACAATCAGAACACCCCGATCCCGCTGCTGAAAAAGGCCTTTGACCTTGCCGCGCAGGATAACGGATGGGCTTTTCTCGGTTCTCTCGGTCATCATCTGCGTCAGCTGGACCCGGGTTTTGACTCCCGCACGTTCGGGTTCCGTCAGCTTTCACTGCTGATCCAGGCCTACCCGGATGAGTTTGAAACCAAAGAGGTCAAAGGTTCTGACGGCACATCGGTAATTTATGCACGCGTAAAGAATTGAGGCACAGTATGGACATCCGGGAGCAGGCAATCGAATCTGTAAAAAACAAAAATATTGATAAACTCGGCAGTTCTCTTTTCCGGAAGGTGAAACTTTTTGCCTGGGAGACCGGACTTGGACCTTTGATCAACGTGAAACCGGAGATATTCGGACAGCAGGCAGTACTTTACTTTCCGGGAAGAAGTGAAAAATATTCCTTCCCCTGTTACGAACAGAACGGGCGTTTTCTGCTTGCACTGACAGAAAAAGAACTGGAAGCTATCCGCGAAAACCTGATCCAGAACCCCGGTGTGGAGCTGTGGATGAAGCAGGGATGGTTTGCTGGAACGGTAAAGCTGCTTTCTCCCGAAGAAAAGGCCGAGGTGATGGAAAACGTCACTGACGAACAGTTTTTCGGATACCTGCTGCGAAGTATCAGAAAACCGGAAATTAAGGATCATTATCTGCTGGAGGCGGTACGCAGTGCACCCTGCACGGGCAGCAGCGGTCCCGGAAGCAGGACCTGGGTCTGGCCGGCTGCTATGCTGATGCTGCTGCTCTTTCGAAGAAAGAAATAGCGGACTGCTGCCGGCAGACAGTGGTCAGCAGCTCTTTGGAGCGGATTTTTTACAATACTTATCAGCGAAATAAATCAGACATTCATTTTTTAAAGTAAGAAACAATATGTACAACAATAATTATCAGCCTTATTATGAAGTCCGGCAGGACAGGCAGAACCGGAACAATAATAACCGACCCTCTTGGGGAACGGTTATTCTGATCGTTCTGGTTGCAGCTATTCTGGGCGGAACATTAGGTGCGGTTTTGACAGGGAAAGGCAGTTCGTTTCTGAACCTTCCTTTCGCTGACAAGAGTGAGAAAACTGCTGAAATCCCGCAGGATACGGTTTCCGCATCGGAAATCACTGAATTACAGGATCAGATCAAAGCTTTGCAGACTCAGATCACAGATCTGAATGCCCGGCAGGAAACCGGACAGATCGAAGCGATGCAGGTTGAAGTCTCCAGCCAGGTCACACGGGTCGTGGAAGAAGTAGCTCCGGCAGTCGTAACAATAACCGCAGTGGTCCCCGGCACGATGACTTATTTCGGCTATCGTACCTCAGACTCTACATCCATGGGATCCGGTGTGATCATCAGTGAGGATGGCTACATCCTGACTAACAATCATGTGATCAGTGAAGGCAGGGAATATTATGCAGAGCTGGCAAACGGGACGATCCTGCAGGCCACGCTGATCAATGCGGATCCGTTTTCAGATCTCGCCGTGCTGAAGGTCGATGGTGAAGTTCCGGCAGTGGCCAAACTGGGTAATTCAGATCTGCTGAAGCCGGGAGAAACAGCGATCGCTATCGGTTCGCCTTTAGGAAACTTTAAAAACACGGTCACGGTCGGTGTGATCAGCGCCACGGGACGGTTTCTGGAATCCTCCAACGGGTATCAGATGGAAAACCTGATCCAGACCGATACCGCCATTAATCAGGGAAATTCCGGCGGGCCGCTGGTCAACCTGGCCGGTGAAGTGATTGGGATCAATGTGATGATCGTCCGCGGGTCAAGCTACTCCAGCGCGACTGCTGAAGGTCTGGGTTTCGCGATTCCCTCAAACACCGCAAAACTGATCGGTGAACAAATCATCCGGAATGGAGCTTTCAGCCGCCCGGTCCTTGGGATCCGCTGGACCGAGATCACCCCGCGGATCGCCCGTTATTACCGGCTGCCGACAGATTCCGGCGTTTATATCATGGAGATCACATCCGGCGGACCGGCTGCCAAAGCAGGTCTGAAGGTAGACGACATTATCATCCGCATTGGCGACTACTCCATTGCAGAAAACGGCTCCTTCTACAACTGTCTGTTCAAGTACAGCCCGGGAGACACCGTTGAAATTGAATTTTACCGTGGCTCACAAATAAAAACCACCACGATCACACTGGCCGGTGATGCCGATACAAGCGGTGTTACACAGCTGTGAACGCAGGGATCAGGGGTCAGAAACTGTTGACTTCAAAACGTTTTCGATTATTTTGTGCACTGTCAGTCCTTACAGGACTGGCAGCACTTTTTTATACTTTTTCCAACCCCTCAGAAGCAAAAAATGCACAGCTGGGCGCTTATTCACTCAGCCGCTGGGCGCTGGGACTTTTTACCGGCGTATGTATCGCCGCCTTTGTACTGATCCTGATCCGCGAAATTAAATCGAACGGTGCGGTCTCTGAAAAACTAAGCAGCTGGCTCCGCCGCGGAGACAGAGCTTACTTTGTTTTTCTTGCCGCAATTTTCGGGCTGTTCGTCAGTCTCTGGAGCTTCAAATTCTCCTGGCTTTTCATTCCGAAAAACCTGCGTCCCCAGCTGCTCTGGGCAGGATGGATATTCCTTTCTGCCGCGGTTTTGCTGTACGTTTCCTTCCGGGATTTTTTCCGCGAAAAAAATGTGGTAAAAAGATACCGGCTTTTCCCCCGGCTCCGGGATCTCTCGGCAAAACAGAAAAAAACGCTGCTCATTCTGCTTCTGATCGGTTTGGTATATATCGCGGTCCTGATGCCTTCAAATATCAACGGGACCCGGAACATGGATGCCTTCAAGGCTTACGGCGGTGATGAATATGTGATCTACCCGATCCTGACCGATGTCTCGAACCCCGGGAATTCTTACAGCGAATGGCTTTACCATCATTATATCCATGAGGACTATCATTACGGCTACCCCTTTTACGCGGTTTCGTACTTTGTCCTGCTGCCATACCGGCTGTTCCTTGGACCGGATTTCATGCAGCGGATCGACCTCACGCTGCCGACGCTGAGGGTGATGGTCTCTGTGGTACCGCTGATGCTAGGATGTCTGATACTGGTGTTCATGACTGCCCGTTTTGAAAACCCGTTGGTGAGCACAGCGATTTATGTCTTCCTGCTGACTGCGCCCGGTTCCCTTCAGAATAACCAGGGCTTCTGGCATCCGGACGGGCTGAACCTTTTCTTTGTCTGTGCGGCGCTTTACTTCCTGCAGCGAGACCGGCTGCGCTTCGGCAGGAATTTTTATCTGTGCGCCTTTTTTGTGGGGCTTTCCGCCGCCACCCGCCTGTTCGGCTTCTTCTTTTTCCTGGCGGTTTTTGTCTGCCTGCTCAGCGGAGTTCTGATGAAAAAAATCCGGCTGAAACAGGCAATATTCAGAGGCATCCTGTTCATCCTGGTCATGGGAGGCACGATCTTGTGGAGCAGTCCCTTCCTTTTCCGCGCCGATGCCCGCCAAAACATGACTGCCATCCTCACCGAAAAAACCGGCGAGATGAGTACGGGATACAACGCGGATTTCAGCGACCCGAAAAACGATTACCGTCCCGGCTGGGATGCCTGGCGCCCGGCATTTGAAGATCACTTTACGGAAATGTTCTGCTTCTTTTTCCTGATTTTTTCACTGCTGACAGCCTGTTTTGCCGGCAGCGAACAATGGACATTCCGAATCATCTTTTTGTGGTGGATCGTGGTCGCGGTTTACCTGATCTGGTTTGTGGCAGTGAAATCGACCCAATATGTGCTGCCGATGATGCTGCCGCTGATGAGCTGCATTTTTGCACTGCCCCGTGCGCTCCGCGATATAAAGAGTAAATATATCAAAATCGGAGCCTGGCTGATCTCTTCCGGCATTTTTATCGCTCAGCTCATCATCAACCTGATCAAAATCTCACCCCGGTTTTTATAAACCGCAAAGCGTAAAATTGAAATGGATACAGGTTTATTTTGAGAACGAATAACAAAAGTCTGAAATATTACATTCTGTGTGCCATTCTTACAGGGCTGATGCTCTGCGGCTGTATATCTTCCTCCAAAAGCACCTCCACGGCCGTTACACAGCCAGATATGCAGATCCTGCCTGATCCCGCAAAGGTGAAACCAGGGAACACTTTCACGTTCGGCCGGTATGAGCAGGACAACGATCCTGAAAACGGTGCTGAGCCGATCGAATGGCAGGTGCTGGCAATCGAAGACGGAAAGGCACTGGCCATCAGCCGGTATGCGCTGGATGCGTTGCCGTTTAACGACAGCTATATCAATGTAACGTGGAAAAGAAGCACGGTGCGGAAATGGCTGAACGGTGAATTTTATTACAGTGCTTTCAATTCATCTGAAAAAACTGTGATCACAAATGTAAAAAACAGCAATCTGAGCAATAGATTTTCCGGATCGAGGGGCGGTTTTTCGACCAATGACCGGATCTTCCTGCTGAGCTTCGATGAAGCCAATCAATATTTTTCTGATGACATTTCGCGTCAATGCGAAGCGACTGCATATGCAAAGGCAAAAGGAGCTTATGTCAGCAGTCAGGGAAACTCCTGGTGGTGGCTTCGCTCACCGGGAAGAAAAGGCAGCGATTCCGCCGTTGTCCTGGATATCGGTTATGTCAGCGGCGTAGGCTACGCTGTCAATGACGGCGCGAATGTTCTCCGCCCCGCTTTTTGGCTTAATTTATAATAATATTACAGGAACCGGAAAGATTTGTCCCCTTTTTTCACAACATAATATAAAAACAGGGTATGATTTAAGCACAGAGGGAATATGTATATTATACGAAAGACAGTCAGCCTTTTCCTAACCTTGTTCCTGTTCTCATTTGCCGCGTTTATGGCTTTTCAGATCATCCCGGGAGACAGTGTCGTTGCCATGCTGGGAACAGAGGCGACACCGGAGCAGATCGCCCAGATGCGCTCCGAGCTGGGTTATGACAAGCCGCTGCTGACCCGTTACTGGAACTGGATAACCGGTTTTGCAAAGGGAGATTTGGGTATATCCCAGGGGTATAAGCTGCCCGTTGCGGATATCCTGCGGGACAAAATTCCGATCACCGCGGCTTTGTCCATACTGGCTTTTCTGATGGTGGTCATTATTTCCTTCCCCCTCGGTATTCTTTATGCCAAGCTGCTGGGCAGTCCGCTGAATCCTCTGCTGGTTGCACTCAACCAGATCGTTATGTCGATCCCTCCGTTTTTCATCGGGATCATCTTCACCTCTGTTTTCGGAATTGGCCTGCGGCTGTTTACGCCGGGAAATTTCGTTTCTTACAAAGATGATCCGGCCGGTTTCTGGCTGTATCTGGTTTTTCCTGCTTTAGCCATTGCCCTGCCGCGCTCTGCACAGACGATAAAACTGCTCCGGTCATCGATATTGACTGAGACGACCAAGGATTATGTCCGGTCGGGGACCAGCCGCGGCAACACTAAAAACCGGCTCCTTTACGTTCATGTGCTGCGCAACGCACTGATCCCTGTCATAACCTTTCTGGCAATGACCTTCTCCAATATTGTCGCTGGAAGCCTGATCATTGAACAGATTTTTGTGATCCCGGGCATCGGACGTCTGCTGCTGCTGTCTATCTCCAACCGTGACTATCCCATGGTGCTGACCATTGTCATGATCATTGCGCTGGTAGTTATTTTGATGAATTATCTGGCAGATATTCTGTGCCAGATCGTAGACCCAAGGACCCGAATCAGATAAAAGGGATCAACGGTCCGATGCTGAGGGCCGAAATAAAGAACGGACGACTAAAGACAAAAGACTGATGACTAAAAAACGAAACTACAACCTCATTTTCGGGATAATCCTTTCCTCATTCGTCGTGATACTGCTCACGGTGGGTGTGTTTTGGACGCCTTATAATCCGGATACGATGAATGCTTCGCAGCGTCTGAAAGCCCCTTCCGCAGAGCATATTCTCGGTACCGATAATTTCGGACGGGATATTTTCTCCCGGGTTTTGAAGGGCGGCGTCAGCACACTTTGGATCTCTGTCTCCACGGTTTTGGTTGGACTTATTTTCGGGGTCATCGTCGGTGCCTTTACCGGTTATTACGGCGGGATCCTGGATGAAGTGGTCATGCGCCTGAATGACGTCCTGAACTCTTTCCCGTCGATCCTGCTCTCACTGGTCCTCGTCAGCCTGCTGGGACCGGGAAAGAAGAATGTAGTGATCGCACTGGGACTGCTTTTTATTCCCAGTTTTGCACGTATCACACGTTCGGAATTTTCCCGTATTAAATCACTTGATTATGTCAAAAGTGCAAAACTGATCGGTGTGCCTTCTCTTCGCATCATGTTTGTTCATATCCTGCCGAACACGATCAATACACTGCTCAGCACCATCGCAATCGGTTTCAATAACGCGGTTCTGGCAGAAGCCAGTCTGAGCTTTTTGGGTATCGGTGTACAGCCGCCGGATCCAAGTCTGGGACGCATGCTGGCGGAAAGCCAGACGTATCTGTTCTCCGCCCCCTGGTATACACTGTCAGCCGGAGGGATGATCGTTTTACTGATTCTTGGTTTTGGTCTGCTTTCAGACGGATTGGGAGATATCGAATGATGCTTGAAGTCAAAAATCTCGTGATCCGTTTTCATGACCGGATCGGCGGTGAAGCCGTTCATGGAGTCAGTTTCAATATGGATTCCGGAGAACGCCTCGGTATTGTCGGAGAATCCGGTGCAGGGAAAACCCTGACCGCACTGGCAATAACCCGTCTGCTCACAGATGTGACCGAAATAAAGGGGGAGATCACTTTTCAGAAAACGGATATGCTTGCGGCCTCCGACAAAGAGATGCGGAAAATTCGGGGCAGGGATATCGGATTTATCTTCCAGGATCCGGTTGCTTCCCTGAACCCGCTGATGCGTATCGGACAACAGATCGAAGAACCGCTGCTCCTCCATATGGATATCAGCAAAGAGGAACGCCGCGAACGGGTACTTCAGGCGATCCGGGATGTTGATCTTCCGGATCCGGAGATCACGATCAATAAATTCCCGCATCAGCTTTCCGGCGGACAGTGCCAGAGGGTGATGATCGCGTCGGCTTTGATCTGCCATCCGGCCCTGTTGATAGCAGATGAACCAACCACCGCGCTGGACGTGACGGTTCAGACGCAGATCCTGAAGCTTTTGAAACAAAAAAACAAGGATGAAAACGTTGGTATCCTTTATATTTCTCATGATCTGTCGCTGGTGAGACGGCTCTGCACCCGGGTCATTGTAATGTATAACGGGGACATCGTGGAAACCGGTCCGGTGGAACAGGTTTTCACACATCCATGTGAAGAATATACAAAACGTTTGATCGCAGCCATCCCGACAAGGAGTAAACGTTATGTCTGAACCTGTTGTCAAAGTGGAGAATCTGAATGTCTGGTATGGCAAGCCTCAATTTTTTGGAAGAAGCAAGCGGGTCCACATTCTGCATGACGTCAGTTTTGAGATCCAGAGGGGAGAAATACTCGGTCTGGTGGGAGAATCCGGCTGTGGAAAAAGCACACTTGCCCGGGCGATCCTGGGTATCGAAAAGGATATCCGGGGTACGATCACCCATACCACTTTCCGTCCGCAGATGGTTTTCCAGAACCCTTACGGTTCGCTGAATCCTTATAAGAAAATTGGCTGGATCATCGAAGAGCCGCTGCGGGTCCAGCGGAAATACGATGGCAAAGAGCGGAAAGAACGGGTCCTGGAGCTGCTTGACCGGGTCGGACTGCCTGAATCCTACGCGAATCGATACCCGGATGAGCTTTCCGGCGGACAGCGCCAGAGGGTGGCTATTGCCGCCGCGCTGATCCAGCAGCCTGAGTTTATCATCCTGGATGAGCCGGTCAGTGCCCTGGATGTCACGGTGCAGGCACAGATCCTCCGTTTGCTGTTCGAAGTGAAAGAGCAGTATGACCTGAGTTACCTCTTTATTTCCCATGACCTGAACGTGATCTACCAGGTCTGCAACAGGGTCATGGTGATGAAAAAGGGTGAGATCGTTGAATGCGGAGAGGTCGAAACCATATACGAACATCCGCAGCATCCCTACACGCTTCAGCTGCTGACAGAATAATCCAATAAGAAAGTCTATAACATTCCCTCAAACAGAACCTTTTCCCCGATTTGGACCCGTTTCACGCCGGGTTCTTTGTTTTTATTGAAGTTGAAGCTCAGCATATAGCCGGTGTCCAGTCCGAAATAATCGAGATATTCGCTGATCTGCTGTTCACCTTCCGCATTATAGCGCTCTCCGCGCCAGATTTTGAGCTCTGTAATATACTGCTCCCCGAGATAATCCACCACCACATCCGTGCGTGTCTGATCCCGCGTCTGGGCTTCGATATAATAATTTCCCGTTCCGTTGATGATCGGTCTCAGATAAAGCAGGAATAATTCCCGCCCATCCTTTTCCTTAAATCTGTCCTCCAACGGTCCAAACACCTGAATATACGTCGCAATAAACCGCTCCATGATCAGCCGCATATCCAGTTTCCCGTCTTTGACAAACTGGTTTTTCGCCAGCTGCCCTTCACGGGAAAATACACTGTTTTTCATCTCTTCATCCGAGAGAAACAGGTTATATAGCAGTGTCTCAAATATCCGGTTATCGATCCGTACAGCCCCGTTATCGCTGCGGATAAACCCGTACATATCCAGCAGCGCAATATCTTCCTGATGTTTGTTATAAGCAACCCGTTCACCTTCCATCAGGATACTCCGCAGTGACTCTTTCAGCTCCGGATTGTTTGTCAGTTTCCCAGTCAGAGACTGGAACAGCGTATTGTTCTCATCAAGGATCAGTTTGACCGCCTCATCAACACCGCTTCTTGTCCACGCATCGGCAAGGCTCATCCGCTGACTGACCTCTGTATCGATCAGCTGGCAGATACGGCTCACAAGGAACGGGTACCCGTTGGTATAATCACGGATCAACCCGGCTATTTCAGGAATATTCATCCCGGTATGGTGATCTGCTTCATAATCCGCCAGCATCCCAGCGATCCCTTCCCGGGAAAGGCTCATGTCAATATTGAAATCAGCCGCAATGTTCCAGGGACTGTTCACCCGGTGCTGGTCCTCAGGGCGGATCTTTGCCTTCAAATGCTTGATATCCGTCACTCCCGCAAGCACAACCGATTGAAAAGCAGGTCCGCCTTCTGCCTCGCGGCTGATATATCCGCCGCGAAGCATTCCAAGAAAGTCAATAAACACCTGGTTATTTGAGGCATTGTCAACCTCATCAATCAGCAAAACAATTGGTTTATCGGAAATAACGATCCATCTGCGGAAAGTGCGGTAAAGTTCATCCAGCTTTAATTTATCCGGATCAGACCGGACATAATAATTTAATTCATCCACAACTTTTTCAGGAATGTCCATTCCGAAAAACTCATAGCGATCGAGCAGCAGCCGGGAAAATGCCTGAACAAAATTTCCTTCTGTCTGAAACCCATCATTGGAAATCAGTTCAAAACTCAGACTGAGCACCAGATAATTACCTGATAAAGCCAGCTGCAAAGCCCGCAGTGTTGTCGTCTTTCCGTACTGCCGGGCACGGTTGATGGTAAAATACTTACCCGCATCCACCATCTTTTTGATCTCTTTTACCCGTTCGGAGATATCCACCATATAATGTTTTGACGGAATACAGACCGCGGTCGTATTAAATTCTTTCATTGAATATCTCCTCTTTTCCGAATTAATTAGCCGACTTCACCCTCTTCCAGGCTTCGGAATACAGTTTTTCTCCTTCTTCACCCAGGTATTCCTCTGAATAACAACGGCTGAGAATATCCTCCCCGGGGAAGGCGATTTCAGAGTTACGGAGTTCTTCATCCTCGATCATTTCCCGTGCGGTCACATTTGGAACGGAATAGGTGATGTACTCGAAATTCATCAATGCGATATCCGGACGGCTGAGAAAATCGATCCACTTGAGAGCATTTTCTTTGTTCCGGGCATTTTTGGTGATCACCCAGGAGTCAAACCAGACCAGAGAACCTTCATCGGGTACAACATACTCCAAATCAGGGTTTTCCCATTGGCAGTAAAGTGCTTCGCCGGAATAAATCACACCGAGTGCCGCTTCATTCCCGATCATCTTATCGCGTACCTGGTCGACAACATAAGCCTGAACAAGCGGACTCTGAGCGATCAGATCCTGCGCGGCAATTTCGATCTCTGCCGGATCCACCGTGTTGATCGAAAACCCGTTGCGGATCATCGGGATCATAAATGCGTCACGAACGGAATCCTGCATCAGAATTTCACCCTTATACTTCGGATTCCAAAGAATATCCCAGCTTGTTACGGGATCATCGACCATATTCGTATTATAGAGGATCCCGACTGTTCCCCAAAAGTAAGGTACCGCGTATTGGTTGCCGGGATCAAAAGCTTCCATTGCTTCAAAATATTGTTCCCCGATATGCTCTTTGGTGTTAGGCAGCTGATCATAATCCACAGGTTCCACCATATCGAGGCTGATCATCCTGGAAACCATGTAATCCGCAGGACATACGACATCATAGGAAGAAGGATCAGAGGCTATTTTGGTATACATGATCTCATTTGTCTCGTATTCATCATAGACCACTTCGATTCCTGTTTCTTTCTGGAATAATTCAATCACTTCCGGATCAATATATTCCCCGTAATTGTAAACATAAACCTGATTGGTGTTTTTCGTGAATACCCCGCCAAAGAGCAAAGCCAGATAAATAATGCCCAATCCGGCAGCTGATACGACCACAATATTGCGGATATTGCGGAATTTGATCTGTTTTTCCGTCAATTCCCTGTCTTTCCGCTGCACGGAGCGCATACGGTTGGAAGCGAGGATCAACACAAGCACCAGGACAAATATAATTGCGGAAAGGGCGTAGATTTCCGGCTGGATGCCGCGTTTGATCTCATTATAAATTTTGGTTGAAAGCGTATCGAACCCGGAACTTTTCGTAAAATAAGTGATGATAAAGTCATCCAGCGACATCGTAAAGGCCATCAGCGCGCCCGAGAAAATCGCCGGCATCAGGTCCGGAAGAACGGTCTTGCGGAAAGCATACCAGGGTTCGGCGCCCAGATCCAGCGCTGCTTCATAAACGTTGGGACTGATGGTCTTCATTCGCGGCATCACGCTCAGCATTACATAAGGAATATTGAAGGTTATATGAGCGATCAGAACGGAGATAAAGCCGGATTGGAAATGCAAAACGCGAAACAGCAGCATCAGCGAGATACCGGTCACAATATCCGCGTTGATCATCGGGATATTGGTGATGCCCATAATAACAGCCCGGGTACGCCGGTTCAGCCCTACCAGCGCAACAGTCGTGATGGTACCGATGATGGTAGCCGCGACGGTTGCGATCAACGCGATGATCAGCGTATTGGCAAGAGCGTTCAGAATGGCTGAGTCACTGAATAAACGGATGTACCAGTTGAAAGTAAATCCGCCCCAATGTGAACGGGATTTACTTTGGTTGAAAGAGAGCACGATCAATGTCACGATCGGCAGGTACATGAAGATCAGAATGATCCAGAAATAGATTTTTTCCAGCGGTTTCATGTTTTTCATGGTCAGTCCTCCTTCTGATCGGAAAGCATGGAGACAACCATGTTGATCACAATAAAGATCATCAGGATCAGCGAAAGTCCGGATCCCAGGTGCCAGTCATAGGTCAGCGTAAATTCCTGTTCGATGACGTTCCCGATAAGCAGGATCTTGGACCCGCCCAGCATTGATGAAATAGCAAAGGTCGTAAGTGAAGGAATGAAGACCATAGTCACACCGGAAATGATCCCGGGAGCAGACAATGGCAGGATCACACGCCAAAGGGTCTGGAACTTATTCGCTCCAAGGTCCTGAGCGGCGTTGATGACCTCATCATCAATTTTTGCCAGTGAATTATAAATCGGCAGGATCATGAAAGGCAGAAAATCATAGACCATACCGACCACGATCGCAGCCGGCGTGTTGATGATATGCAGCTGCGGCAGGTGGAGTGCACCCAGAATGCTGTTGAGCACGCCGCGGTTTTCCAGCAGCGTTACCCAGGAAAGCGTCCGCAGCAGAAAATTCATCCACATCGGCAGGATGATCAGCGTAGTCAAAATACCTTCACTGCTCATCTTGTTGCGTGCCAGAATCATTCCCAGCGGATAAGCCAGGAGAAAGCAGATCAGCGTACTGATCACGGCAAGTTCCACAGCCAACCAGAGCGCTTTGGCATGTTCCGGCTGCGCGATCGCGGCAATATTTTTAAAGGTAAAGGCTCCCGTGGTATCCGTTAAGCCATAATAGAAGATCATGCCGATCGGCACGATAATGAAGATAAGTGCCCACGCCAGATATGGGGAGGACATGATAACAGAGGTTTTGCGGTTGCTGAACATTCAAACCTCCTTTAGGCGTCTTCGACGCTGAGTGCTTCTTCATCTTCGGATTCAGGTTTGTTCATGACCTGAATATTGAAGGGATCAACACTGATATCCACTTCGCTGCCGACTTCATTCAGGCGGGTGGAATGAACCAGCCACTCATATCCGCCGGCTTCCACATCCATCTCGTAATGGACACCCTTGAAGATCACACCTGTAACAACAGCGGGCAGCGTTCCCTTACCGCGGGGAACCAGCTCGATATCTTCCGGACGGATGACAACATCGACAGGGTTATTTTCACCGAATCCGGTATCGACACATTCAAAATTGGTGCCGAGAATATTGACCAGTTTATCGCGTACCATGGTGGCATGGATAATGTTTGAATCACCGATGAAGTCCGCCACAAAAGCATTTTCCGGTTCGTTGTAAATCTTTTCAGGAGAGCCTTCCTGCTGGATATAGCCCTGGTTCATCACCACGATATGGTCAGACATGGTCAGGGCTTCTTCCTGGTCATGGGTGACATAGACAAAAGTGATGCCAAGCTCGTTCTTCAGGCGGATCAGTTCATACTGCATATCCTGACGGAGCTTCAGATCCAGAGCCCCCAGCGGTTCGTCCAGAAGCAGCACTTTCGGTTCATTGACAATAGCCCGGGCTATGGCAACACGCTGCTGCTGTCCGCCGGACAAAGAATTCGGCATACGGTGTTCAAAGCCTTCCAGATTGACCAGCTTGAGGGCATATTTAATTTTATCTTTGATATAGGAAGAGGGTTTATTTTTGATTTTCAGGCCGAAAGCAATGTTTTCCGCCACATCCATGTGAGTGAACAGCGCATATTTCTGAAAAACTGTATTCAGCTGTCTCTTATTCGGGGCCATACCGGTAATGTCCTGCCCGTCAAATATCACCTTTCCTTCATCGGGATGTTCAAACCCGCCGATTATGCGAAGTATCGTGGTTTTCCCGCATCCCGAAGGTCCCAACAACGTAACAAACGAGTTCTCGTGAATCGAAAGATTTAGGTCATCAAGGACCTGATTTCCACCAAAAGATTTGGAAATGTGCTGCAGCTGAATGAGTTCTTTTTTCATGCGACAGTCTCCTTTATGTAAAAATTTCCCCTCAGGTAGGGGCTTCTGCCTCAGGCGGCTCTGATTTGTCGAAAAGTTTTATTCCTAAATCCATAGGTATTATCCCTGTGTTTTATTGAATCCTAAAAAACATTTCAAATCAATTATAACAAATAGCTGATAATTTTGATTCTTAATCTGAAACAATGGTATCGTACAGCACTGACGCACCCCATCCGTTCACATTTCGGTTTCAGCGGTAATATATCTCACCGTTCCTCAGGATCAGGGTGAGATCCATATCGTCTGAAAAATCCTGCAATTGAGGACGCTCCTGATGATCCGAATGGTATGCCTTCCACAAAGCAGGATCATCCTTCTTGCCCAGGAGCACAAGTGAAATTTCCCGGGGAGAAGGTCCGCTTTTTGTAAATATGCGCTCCGGCGGGATACCGTTCGGGAGTAAAAGACACAGATCGTCCTTTTCAAGCATCCAACAGCGTTTGCCGAGAAAAGACGTCACATAACGGATCCTGATCCCGTCAGCAATGAAGACAAAACCGCTTTCCAGTCTGTCAGGAATACCGGCGGTCTTTCTCCGGGATTCTCCGTTGACATATAAAACCGACAGCCGGCCGGCTGCGTCCGAAGATAAAAATTCCTTTTGCATCCATTGTTCCGGAATATCGATCCAGGCAGCTTCAGCTTCTTTTGAGATCGGAAGGATCTTTTTTGCCAGAAGGTCCTGAGCTCCGTAATTCGTCAGATGGTCACCGATGATAAAGCAGCTGTTCTGCCAGGTGCATATTTTATAGGTTGAGGATGATGACGTTTGATGGATCTCGATCTCTGTCCTTTTTGTCAGCCGGTCCAGCGCATTGACCCAAATCATAACAGCGGAAAACAGCAAAAGAAGAGCCGCATACGGTCTGAAATTCCGTCTGCGGATGGAATTGATAATCATCCGCCGCCCGCCCCATAAAGCAAGGATCAGCCCGATAATCACCCAGGCCTGAAAAGGAGCCAGATCAAAATATACCGATCCCCATTTCACTCCGGCACAATAATGAACGATCCGGATCGTCAGCGCGGGGGCAGCCCAGACCAGCCAGGCTGCAGCTGCACCGAGCGGATAGAAGAGAAAACTCAGCAGCAACGCGGCAAACCCGCCCAGCATGATCAAGGACTGGAACGGTGCGATCAGGCTGTTTGCCACCAGAGAGATCAAAGAGATCTGTCCGAATGCCTGGGCACTCACCCAGGTGGTAAGGATCTGTGCGCTGACAGACATCAGGCACAGCATATTGAGGGCATTCACTGCCGCCGACAAGGCCTCTTCGCTCATTTTCGGGAACAGCCTGCTCAATATTCCGCGGGTAAGGTTCATCAGCGGCTCCGTAAACAGCAGTATTCCCAGCGTGGCAGTCACGGAAAGCTGAAAACCGAGGTCATAAAGCATGATGGGTTTACACAGGCACATCACGGCAGAGGTCAGTGCCAGACTGTTGATCCCGTTTCCCCGCCTGCCAAGGACAGTACCGATGATCGTCAGGCCGCACATGACCGCCGCACGGATAACCGCCGAATTGGCCCCAACCAGGATCGTGTAAAAAACAATAAAAGGCAGCAGAAGCAAAGGCGCACGGTAATCAGGGACAAGGCGCCGGATGATCCCCAGCAGCAGCCAGGTCAGCAATGTGAAATTTGCCCCGGATATGGCGATGATATGTGAGGTGCCCGTAACCTTAAAATCCCTTTCAATATCAGAGGTGATTTTTGATTCATCGCCAAGAAGGATTCCCGCCATCAGCGCATTTTCCGGTTTCGGGAAAAGCTGAAAGATACGGCTGATGAGAACATCCCTGAGCTGATAGATTTTCGCTGACAAGATATTCCCGGATGATCCGTCTTGAAGCTCAAAAGAAGGATTATTGATCATCGCGGTGATACCATTCCGTTCCAGATAGGTCCGGTAGGAAAAACCGCTGCCGGTATCCGGCGGCCGGATCACCGTGCCGTCAAATAACAGACGGTCGCCATAGTGAAAAACAGTACCCGGATCACGGTAGAAAACAAGCAGAACTCTCCCCTCATTCGGCAGACTGTCCGATCTCTGGTTTTTATCGATCTGCACCCGGAGCGTGGTTCTGGCATTTGAGATGACCGGCGGAGACATGATATAGCCGGAAAGGCCGCTTACCTTCTGACCCGTAAAATTTTCCACTGCACCGATCGGACGGGCATTATCCGTAATAGCCGTGCGCCCCATCCCTGCCGCAAAAATCGCGAGGCAGAAAAAGGCTCTCGAGACTCTTTTTGGCAGCTGATCCAGTACAAAATCCTTTCCCTTCCGGTAAAAAATGATCCCTCCCGCAAGTCCCGCGGCAAATAAAACCGCGCAAAACCATAGGGAGGGATGAAACTGCAGCCCTGTGAAAATTCCTGCCAATAACATGACAGCTGCCTGAACAGCCCCGATACCGTTACTCATTTATTCCTCAGGCAGAAGACAGCTGCCGGACGCCGCTGATCATCAGCGCATGTCCCCTGACTTAATGATAAATATCCTTCCACTGTGAGACAGCGCAATTTGTTTCGGACCTGCTGAATTGCTCCATGTTCCAGAGAACACTGCGGGAACCGATCCTGTCGGAGATCCCGCAGATATTATTCGCGGAAACAGCGACTGAAATGTTAAAATACAGCGGGAGAGCGGGAAGCTCCGCGGCAAAGATCTCTCCGGCATCCGCGTCTGTGAATTCCGGATAAATGCAGGCTCTGTCATATTCCTCATTCTGATATCCGCCGACATTTGTCCCGACCCAATGATTTATCTCATCAGGCACCGCATCGCTGATGTAGATGGCACAGGGATCTTTTCCGGCAGCCCAGGCAAACATAACCGCATCAAACTTTCTTCCGAAAATAACACCTGTCGGTCCCTGCGCATAAAGTTCACCTAAAGGAAGGGCTTCAACTTCAAGATCTATGCCAATTTCAGCCAGATCATCCCGGATCATGCCTGCCGCCTTCCTGGAAAACGGTGTATCAGCAATTGTCAGTTTGAAAGCCAAAGGAGTCCCGTACATCACACCGGACACCCTTTCAGCAGTGCGCATACCTTCCGTTTCTTCTGCAGGTACAGTCCATCCCATGGTTTCCAGTGCTTCTCTTGCCGCGTCAGGGTCATAGGCGATTCCGGATATCGCGGGATCATGCAAAAGATGATCCTCCGGATAAAAATCCACTGGTATTTCAGACTGACCGTAAAATACCTGCCGGTTGATGGCGTTCCGGTTGATCCCCTGTGCGATGACAGTACGCAGATCCAACACAGTCAGAGGACTGATCTGCCATTGCTGGGCGGAAGGCTCCAGATTAAACACGACCTCCTGCCGGGTAAGCTCCGGCCGGATATAAATGGCTTCTTTCCCTTTGTCGACATCTTCAAGGATCGGTTCCAGATCAGCCCCGAGATCAACGGAAGTATCAATGATATCGCAGGTCCCGGAATGCAAGGCTTCCAGATTGTTGTCACCTGCCCGCCCGTAAAATTTATATACGATACAATCGAAAAACGGCTCAGCCCCGTCAGCAGAAAGATAGTAAGGATTCCGTTCCGCGACGATCTGGCTGCCTTTTTCCCATGATGTGATCTGCCAGGCACCCCAGCCCAGGGGAGACTGATTCACAGTTTCGGAAGAGAGCAGTTCTTCTGCACTCATGCCTTTCATGACATGGCTTGGCAGCGGGGTCCAGAAAACCTCGGAGGGATCATCCGGCATATACCCGGGCAGTCCTTTCCAGACCACTGTTTTTTCATCAACAGCCGTATAGCTTTCTGTCAGGTTGTAGATCCGCTTGGATGCGTTGATGCCTCTCATTCCGTTGACTGTCATGGAATATACCGAGTCCTCCGCAGTGAGCGGGGTCCCATCGTTCCAGGTAAGGCCATCCTTCAGCCGGAATGTGATTTCAGTCTGAAGAATATCCGCTTCAGTATTTGTAAAGTTCCAGGTGGAAAGGCAGTCGGGGCCGGTACAGCCTGTTTTCGGCCTGGCCGGCATAAAAACAGTACCCTGTTTCATTTCGACCGGATCACCGTCAAAATCAACGATCACATCACCGCGGACTACAGTGACCGGTTCCGACACAACAGAGATATCGTCAAAAATAACAGGTGTGATCACACCGTCTCCCGTGTCAAAAGGACCGTTATAAATACTTTCCAGAACAGACCACATCGCTTGTGAAGACTCGGCGTAGAAGAACAGGGTTTCCGGTTCTTTCCCGAGACAAACGGTAAGGGTTTCCATCTTTTTAGGGGTTGCTGTCGGTTCCGGCGTATTTGTCGGAATATCAGGTATTACGGCTGCCTGTTCCGGTGCCGGGGAGCTTTCTCCGGATAAATGCTCCTCTGCAATCTGCGTCAGGATCACATTAATATCCGGTGTCGGATCACCGGGAAGCTGCTGAGGTTTTGGCATATTGCAGCCGCTTATTGCAAGCAGCACAGCAAAAAGCAGGTACAGGACAGCAGAGGTCTTCTTCGAAATTTTACAAAAAAATATTTTCATGTTCACATTATACCATCACAGAAATTTGAGGCAGATAACAGCAGAAACTTTAAGAAATAAAGCTAACCGGACTTGCTGCCCTTGAATTCTTCAGTTGTTGCCTGATTTTCCGAGGAGATCCCTTCACGGATAAAAACCTTTTTCACTGTGAGAAAAAGGATCTTCAAATCAAGCCATGGCGTCCAGTGGTCCACATACCATACATCCAGTTTGAATTTTTCCTCCCAGCTGATGGCATTGCGTCCATGGGTCTGCGCCCAGCCGGTAATTCCCGGCAGAACATCATGGCGTCTGTGCTGTTCGGCATTATAAAGGGGCAGATACTTCACAAGCAGCGGCCGCGGGCCGACAAGGCTCATTTCCCCTTTCAGCACATTGAACAGTTCAGGCAGCTCATCAAGGCTGGAAGCCCGCAGCAGCCTTCCGAACCTGCCCAGCCGCTGTTCATCCGGCAGCTCATTGCCGTTTTTGTCCACTGCATCCCGCATGGATCGGAATTTATATAAACGGAAGATCTTTTCATGCAGTCCCGGCCGTTCCTGACGGAAGAATACCGGAGATCCCAAATTTACCCGCACCAGCAATGCCAGTATCAAAAGCAGCGGAGAGAGCAGAATCAGTCCCGCTGCGGAAACAAGAATATCAAAGCATCGCTTGATAACGAAATTAACCTTTTGACTCATTTTCAGCGCTTATTCCGCTGCCGGCGGATATTCATTGCAGAGCAGGCGGTACGGCGGTTCATCCTCTTCAATTTCAGGAAAACGCCCGGCCGGTTCATAGAAACGGTTATCCGTGTTGTCATCATTACATTGGGAAACCTCTCCGATCAGGACACTGCCGCTGCCCGGCACTACATGGAATTCATGGTACTGGTGAGGCCAGATGGTAATGCTTTCCCCCGGCTCAAGGCGGACCAGGGATCCTGCCGGGACTTCGTAGGAACGTCCGTCAGAATTCACTGTCACCGGATCCGGAGAAAGACCACCGTCACCATCGTCATTGTATACTTTTATCAGAAGTATCCCCCCGCCGCGGTTGATGATATCCTCCGATTTAAACCAGTGGAAATGCATGGGAGCCATCATATCATCACGCATGAAAAGCAGTTTTTCCGCGTAGACCTTTTTATATTTCGGGTCATGCTGGTTCCCGTTTCGAAGAGTTATCAATCCAAACCCGCATTTGTTGAAATCTCCGGAACCAAAGTCCGTGATATCCCATCCCAGCATATTATCCCGGATCTCATCATATTCGTGGTTTTTGGTTTTCCATTCCTCCGGGGTCCAATTGCAAAAAGGCGGAAGATAAAAACCATGTTCGGAGATCAGCTGCTCCATTTCCCTGATTATCTGATTGATTTCTGAACGTTTCATGGCAGTATCCTGTAGTTTCGTTTTGTTTCTCCGTGTTTTTACAAAATCACGGAGATTTTAATAAATTTGAAAATAGTTACCCTTATCAGACTTGATTATAACAACGAATTTTATATACATATTTATTTCCATTTCCTGATATTTATCACCATTGACATATTCACAAAGTTTATTACAATTATTCTCGTACTAAACGGGGAACGCCCCGCTCATAAAAAAGGAGGTTGTATTTATTATGCGTAAACTTTTTGTTTTACTGACTGCTATGTGCATGTTCGTCGGTGTCGTTGCCGCTGCTTCCGCAGAAGGCAACCTGATTGGCTATACCTGCATGGATGGCACCAATCCTTTCTTCGTAGCCCTTGAAGGTTCGATCAAAGAAGTTGTTGAAGAACACGGTGATACCCTGATTTCACTGGATCCCCAGAACAGCAACGAAAAACAGATCGCTCAGATCGAAGATATGATCAGCCGTGGTGTCAAGGCCATGTTCGTCAACCCTGTTGACCGCGATGGCATCACCCCCGGTCTGGATGCCCTGAAAGATGCCGATATCCCGATGTTCGGTTTCGACACTGAAGTTACCGAAATGGATTACCTCGTGACCTATGCCGGTTCCGATAACTACAACGCCGGTTATGTCTGCGGTTTGGACCTTGTTGAAAAGGTTCCGGATGGCGGTAAGATCATCGTTCTGGATTCCCCAACCATGCAGTCTGTTGTTGACCGCACCGACGGTTTCCTTGAAGCGATCAAAGATCACGGCTTCGAAGTTGTTTCCCAGATCGACTGCATGGGCAACCAGGAACAGGGTAACCTGAACGGTACCGATGCGCTGACCAAGGATCCGGATGCTGTCGCTATCTTCGGTGGCAACGACCCGACCGCCCTGGGTGCTTTCGCTGCTGCTGAAGCTGCCGGCTCCAAGGCCCTGATCTATGGTGTCGACGGTTCCCCGGACATCAAAGCCCTGATCGCCGAAGGTAAAGTTACCGGTACCGGCGCCCAGTCCCCGATGACCATCGGCAAGACCATCGCTGAACTGTACTACAAGTGGCTCGATGGCGAAGAACTCGAAGGCCGCTATCCCATCGAAACCTTCATGATCAACTCTGACAACATCGAAGAATACAACAACGGTGGCTGGCAGTAAAAACAGCTGAGTCATCTCCGGCCTGTCCGGGTTGACAAGAATTGATGAAACAGCAGACGGCTTTGCCGCTAAAAAGCAAAGCTGTCTGCTTTTGTAAAAACGGGTAACCGATTAGTAAATAATTCAGAGGCAGAATAACGACTGCTGATCACTGATCCGGCCGCTGACCGGTCATTTATCATCAGCCGTTAGCCACTGAAAGAAATGACGGTGAGAACAAGTGAGCGAATATCTTCTCGAAATGAAAAAAATCTCCAAGTCCTTCCCGGGCGTTAAAGCGCTGACGGATGTGGACTTCCAATTGAAAGCGGGAGAAGTACACGCACTGCTTGGTGAGAATGGTGCCGGCAAGTCTACGCTGATCAAAGTTCTGGGCGGTATTTATATCGCGGAGAAGGGCGAGATTTTTATTGATGGACAGCCCGTCATCATCCAGAACGTGGCTGATGCCCGGGCCAACGGTATCTCCATCATCCACCAGGAACTGGTGCTTGTTCCGCATATGACGGTTTACGAGAATATTTTCCTGGGACGCGAATTGAAAGGCCCCTTTGGTGTCGACAGCAAAAAGATGCGGAACGAATCGCAGAAAATGCTGGACCAGTTCAATCTCGGGATCGACGCGGGCGAACTGGTGGGGAATCTGAGCATTGCCCAGCAGCAGATGGTTGAGATCGTCAAAGCAATTTCCTTCAATTGCAAAATTCTTGTGATGGATGAACCGACTTCCTCCATTTCGGACAGAGAAGTTGAGGCTCTTTTTGATATTATGCGCGGCCTTACCAAACAGGGTGTGGGTATCGTTTATATCTCGCACAAGATGAGCGAGCTGGACGAAGTCTGCGACCGGGTTACTGTTTTGCGTGACGGCTATTATGTGGGTACATGCGTGGTGAAAGAGACTCCGCGTGATGAGCTGATCCATATGATGGTCGGCCGTGAGCTGAGCTCCTATTATGTCCGGGATCATGTGGACAATGCAGACGTAATTTTACGCTGTGAACACATTGACGATGGAAAAAGCAGCAAAAAACGGGTAAAAGATGTCAGCTTTGAAGTGAAACAGGGCGAAATCGTCGGTTTTGCGGGACTCGTCGGTGCAGGCCGCAGTGAGACCATGCAGTGCGTTTTCGGTCTTACACCGGGATCCACCGGTGATGTCTATCTGGATGGACAGAAACTGGAAATCAAAAATGCGGTAGATGCCATGAATAAAGGGATCGCCATGGTTCCGGAAAACCGGAAGGTCGAAGGCCTTTATCATGTTCAAAGTGTGAAGTTCAACTCTACCATTGAGGTTCTGAAAGAGTTTATCAGCCATCTGCGTGTCGATTCAAAGAAGGAAGATGCGATCACGCAGGAATTTGTCGACAAGATGAAAACCAAGACGCCGAGCCTTGAGCAGATCGTTACCAACCTTTCCGGCGGTAACCAGCAAAAGGTAATGATCGGCAGATGGCTGGCAACCAAACCGCGCATCCTTATCCTTGACGAACCGACACGCGGTGTCGACGTAGGCGCAAAGGCTGAAATCTATGATATTATGAACGAACTGACCAAACAGGGCGTTTCCATTATCATGATCTCATCAGAACTGCCGGAGATCATCAATATGTCCGACCGGGTTTATGTGATGTATGACGGCAGGATCACCGGGTGCATCAACTGGCAGGATCTCAGCCAGGAAGCCATTATGAAGCTTGCAACAGAAGAAACTGCAGGAGTGAAAAATTAATGAAAGCGATTAAAAAATACTTTACGGATAACCTGGGCATCATCATTGCGCTTGTGGCAATGATTTTGTTCCTTTATATTTTCCCGACAACGCACAGCACGTTTCTGACGCAGAAAAATATCTTTAACGTACTGCGTCAGAGTGCTCCGAATATGATGCTCGCCTGCGGTATGACGATGGTCATCATTCTCGGCGGGATCGACCTTTCCGTTGGTTCGATCATCGCCATGTCCGGTGTTCTCGGTGCGGCAGCAGTCGTCTGGTGGGGCCTGCCGGAGATCTGCGGTATCCTGATCGCGATTTTCTCCGGTCTGCTCTTTGGTCTGCTGAACGGTATGGTCATCGCGCTGACGCAGATCCCGCCGTTCATTGTGACGCTGGCTTCCATGAACATCGCCAAAGGTATCGCTTATGTTTATTCCGGCGGGAAACCGATCCGCTGCATGACAGATGCCTGGAAATTCCTGGGCGCCGGTTATGTCGGTCCGATCCCGACCCCTGTCATCACCATGCTGCTTGTCTTTGTGATCGGTGTACTGGTCCTGAACCGTACGCAGATGGGCCGTCATATTTACGCGGTCGGCGGTAATGATACTGCTGCCCGGTTCTCCGGTATCAGTGTGGCGAAGGTCAAATTCTTCGTTTACAGCTTCTCCGGACTCATGGCAGGTCTGGCCGGCATCACCATTGCCAGCCGTCTGTATTCCGGTACCTGTACCTCCGGTGACGGTGCTGAAATGGATGCCATCGCGGCGGTCGTGGTCGGCGGAACATCCATGTCCGGCGGTTCCGGTAAGCTGGGCGGTACGCTGATCGGTGTACTTATCATCGGTATCCTGAACAACGGTCTGAACCTGATGGGTGTCAACTCCGACTGGCAGTACATCATCAAGGGTGCGGTCATCCTTCTTGCGGTTTACGTGGACTTCCTGCGCTCCAAGAAGAAATAAAATTATCAATAAACATAAAAAAAAGAGCGGCTCCATGTGAACCGCTTTTTTTATCTCATTTCAAACTGCTGAGCTGACGGTAGAAAGCGGCAAGAGAAGCGGAGACGACAGACTTTTCCGCCCGGGTCATGATCAGCTGCCGATTTTCCTCTGCAGCCTTTTCCCGGAGCGGTTCGTTGCCGATCGCACACAGGATGGCATTGGCCAGCTGTTCAGGCGAGTCGGGATCTATCAGGATGCCGTTCTCTCCCGGGACGATCCATTCCCGGACTGATTCAATATCTCCCGCGATAGGGAAACACCCCAGCGACATAGCTTCCAGCAGAGAATTCGGCGTACCGTCATGCTGGGAGACGCTGACCGTGGCTTCGGAGCGTTCAAAGAGCGGCCAGAGGTCGGTTTGTTTTAAGGTCGGGAGTAAAACAACGTTCTTTTTGATCTTCAGCTGTTCCACCCAATCCAGCGCTTCCGGCTGCCCCGCCATCGAACAGCAGAGGAACAGCGTATTCGGAACTTTGGAAAGCACCAGCGGAATGGACTTGAAAAATGTGTCATTGCGCACTGAGCCCGGCCGGAACCCCCGGGGATTGATGATGATATGGTGATCCTGCGGCAGCCAGTTAAGCCTCGCCTGTCCGTCATCAGCGATCAGACGGATATCGCTGAGGGATATCCCGCCATTACCGGGTATCACCAGGGTCTGTTTATCAGGCGCGAAACCCCAGAGTTTCCCAAGCCGGATGTCACGCGCCGCGTCCGCCGCCAATGCGTCAGCACGCTGCAGCGTGGCAGTTGTCAGTTTTCCCATGATCCAGGACCCTTTGGCATGAAGGGTCAGATCATTTCCCCAAATGCTGACCGCCAGCGGATAACGATGGGAAAGCATAGCACCGAGCATCCCTTCGAAAGGAATACGCAGTGCATGGACCGCGTCCGGGCGGATCTTATTGACGATCCGGTTCAGTTTGAAGCCGTAATAGGGCAATGTGAGCGGGCCGAGAAGATAGCGCAGGCGCATGAAGGTCCCGCGAAACCGGGAAACCAGACCCTTCTGTCCGGTTGGCGGCTGCTGCGCGGTAGTAGGGCCGGCCGGAGCTTTTCCTCTGTTTTTATGGGAGAAGTTGGCAAAAGCCACAGGCATCAGATAAAAACCGGCGATATTTTCAGGACGGGTGCAGGGATAGGTTGAGGCAAGGTAAACCTCGATATTGTCTTCCTGCATGGTTTCGATCCAGCGCTGTGTGATAGGACTGCGCCCATCGGCGATCAGCAAAATTTTCATCTCCGCAGTCCTTTTTCCAGCACCCGGTCTGCCGCATCGGCAAAAACAGCTGCCATTGCCTCAAGGTTGATCTCTTCTTTGACGATACGGAACGATTCCGCGCCCATCTTCCGCAGCTTTACAGGATCTGCGAGCATTTTTGTGATGGCTGCGCTTAGCTCCTGCAGCTCTCCGGGGGTTACCTGTATCCCGTTCCCGGGACGCACCAGATCCGCCTGTGTTCCGTCCGCTTCCGCGGCGATCAGCGGCAGGGCAGAAGCCATGGCCTGCTGAAGCGCCAATCCGCCGGTCCCGGGAAGACAGAAAAGGTCAGCCCGGTCAAAATGCGCGGTCAGCTCATCCCCATACAGAGCCCCGAAGAACTCCGTTTGCGGATAAACCGATCTCGCTGTCTCTTCAAGCTCTCCCCGGATCGGACCGTCACCGATGATCCACAGAAGCGGACGCAGCGCTTCCGGCTGCGCGGCACATGCCGCCATCAGCAGATCCAGACGTTTCCGGGCCTGAAGGCGCCCGACATAAAGCACAACAGGGCGGCCGTCATAACGGTCCGGCGGCCGTATAGGCATGGCACGGGTCGGACGGGGAGCAGCGGCATTGCAGGCGATAAAAATCCGCTCTTCAGGGAAACCTGCGGCCATATAACTCTGCTTACCGGCAGAGGAATAGGTGATCAGCGCGTCAAAAAGCCTCAGATGACGCTTCAGCATCAATCCGCCGGTGCTGCCGGTACCCAGCCCCCAGCCAATGACCGGACGGTCCTTACCGTGCATCCAGTGTGCCGCGGACGCATTGGACAGGTAGCGCATATTCGCTTCCATTATGAGAAGCTGAGGATCAGTCTCCCCGAGCCAGTCCAGCACATCCTGCTGGATGCAAAGGTAAAACCTGCCGGAAAAAAGGTGACGGTTCCGGGCATGATAAAAAGCTGCTTTCTGCGGTTTCCGGGACTGGTCGATCATTTCATCCGGACGGGGATCCCCCGCATAAAGCGAAAGCCCTCCGGGAAGCGTTTCAGCCAGGATGTCAAAAAGAGGCACCCGGTATCCTGCACAAACGCGCTGCATAAGTCCGGTGCTCACAGGATCACCTCCATATGGGAACCATTAAGCGTTTTTTCGACCTCAATACGTGCGGGAAAAACCTCTTTCAGCTCAGGCAGATGGGTAATGACAAGGATCTTTTCAAAATCATCCTGAACCGCGGTGATGGCTTCTGCCAGCCTTACACGGCCTTCTTCATCCTGACTGCCGAAGCCTTCATCGATCACAAGGGTCTGGAGCCTGGATCCGGCCCGCTGGGCAAGGATACGTGAAAGCGCCAGACGGATCGAAAAATTGATGCGGAAAGCTTCGCCGCCGGAGAACATTTCATACTCCCGAACACCGTAAGGGTCGGAAATAAGAATATCAAGTGTCTCCTTGACTTCATCTTTTTTGGATTTATAGGTACCCTGTGTATTCAGCTGCAGAGACATGCTGCCGTTGGAAAGCTGCTGGAGGATCTCATTCGCCTGTTCCTCGATTTCAGGGACTGCCTGCTCGATAAGAAGTGCGGGGATACCGTCCTTGCCGAATGCTTTTTCAAGGTCTTTGCAGCGGCGGATCTCGATGAGTTTTTCCTGATAGTCTTCACCGCGGTTTTTCATAGTCTCACGGGCATCATCAAGATGCTTTACACGCTGTTCTGCCTGGCCCAGTGCTTTATTGGCACTGTCCCTCAGCTGATTTGTCCGGATCCGCTCGTTCTCGATTTGTTTGAGATCCGGCATCAGAGATTTCAGGTTCTGATAGTCATTCTGAGCCCTGACACGCTCATCACGGAGTGTCTGCAGCTGCTCCTGTGCTTCCGACAGGAGCTTTTGCTTCTCTGCGATCTCCCGTTCAAGAGGCTCGATCCTGCTGCGTGCGGCGATCAGCTTCTGATGTTCCTGTTCTGCTCCGGCAAGGCTGTTTTTCTGAGCGTTCAGCTGTTCATGTTCTTTGCGGTCATACGCAAGTCCGGTTATTTCATCCTTCAGTGTCTGCAGTTTTGCCCGCTCTTCCGGACAGAAATCATTCATATCCAGAGCTTTCCCGATCTCCGCGAGCCGCTTTTCTCTTGCTTCCCTGCCGCTGAGCTGTTCATTAATGCTGCTGAGCTGCTGGACGGTTTTCGTAAGCTCAAGTCTCCGGGAATTCAGTTCCTTTTCCTGAGCTTCAAGCTGTTGAATTTGGGTTTTCAGTGCCGAATATTTTTTTCGTTCCACAGTGAGGTCCGCTTCCATAGAGGCCTGTTCCCCGCGGATCCTTTCGATTTCCTGCCTCAGTTCACCGGAATGGGTGCGGCAGTGCTCCTCATCCATTTCCCGTCCGCAGGTCGGGCAGACCCCGCCGCTGTTGGCAAGAAATCTTTCAAGTTTTCCATTGATCTCGCGAACCTTCTCATCCAGATTTTTAATAATTTGTTTCTTTTCCGCGCCTTTGTTGCTGATCTCGATCAGTTCCTGCCGGTACGCGGGAAGGACTGAACAGGCATTTGTCAGTTGTTCGACAGCGGGAGACAGTGTTTTATGGATCTCATCAAGTCTTTGCCTGTCCTGCAGCAGCCGTTCCTGATCCTTTTTTTCTCTGTCCAGCTGAGAATATTCATACCGCAGCCGGTTTTCAGTGTTTTGTATGGCGGACTCAAGATGGATCCGTTCATTTTCCAGCCTGGAAAAAGCAGCGGCGGCAGCGGAAAGCTGATCCAGTCGGCCGCGGACAGCCATCAGGCGGCTGTAATTATTTTCGATCATCTCCGCGTTGGCTAATTCCAGACGCAAATCTTTCATTTCCCCGGTGCGGATATTTAAGACATTCTGCTGATCCCGGATGCTGCGTTCCTGACGGGCTTCTTCCTGCACTTTACGCTCCGCATTTTCCTGCAGTGCTTTGAGTGAGGCTTCATTGGTTTTTGCCATCTGCCATTTCTCATCAGCGTCCCTGTAGGCTTTTTCTGCTTCCGCTGCCCGGATTTGGGCATTTTTCAGTGCTTCCTGAAATACAGGCTCCTGTTTCAATTCAGCTTCCGCTTCATCGATCAACCCTTTGATATAAAGAGCGTTATTCTCCGCAAGCTTGCGCTTTTCGGCGGCTTTTGCCTTGTAAGTCTCCCACACATCCAGGTTCAGAATTGTACTGAGGATCTTCTTGCGCTCTGCCGCGTTCTGTCCGGTAAACTGATCCGCCTTTCCCTGCAGGAAAAAGGATGCATTGATAAAGGTTTTGTAATCCATATGCAGGGTGCTGCATATCCGTTTATTGGTATCACCTGCCCGCTTTTCTGTCAGCGGCTTCCAGGATTCCCCATCCTCTCCCCGGATAAAAAATTCGGCAATGACACTTTTCCCTTTTGTTTTCTGGCGGCGGACAAGATAGTTTGTATTCTCATAGATGAATTCAAAATCCACTTTTGCGGTTTTGATATCTTCAGAATCATTGATAATGCTGTCATCGTTCTTTCGCGCTTCACCAAAGAGCGCCCAGGTGATGGCATCAAGCATGGCGGATTTTCCCGCACCGTTCCGTCCGGAAATGCACGCGACATGGATCCCGGTAAAGTCCAGCTCTGCCGGTTCCTGATAAGATAGAAATCCACTGATGGCAAGCCTGACCGGGATCATTTGTCCGGACTCTCCTTTTCCTGATCAGGGTCGGAAACACCGGCTTCCTGACTGTCATTTTCCACTTTCTGATCATCCGGGGCTGAACTCTCATCACTGTTTTCCGTCTCGATGCGGTTCACAAATACACGGTCGATTCGCAGCCCATCCATGTCTACGATCTCAAAATGGAATCCATTCCAGTCAAAACAATACCCGGAAGAGGGGATAGACCCGGTCTGGCTGAGAATAAAACCGGCCAGCGTCTGGTAACCGATGCGGTTTTCATCCGGCAGCTCGCGCACACCGATAGTTTCCTTGAATTCTTCGATGTCGATCATACCGTCAAAGCTCCAGGAACCGTCATCACGGACAAGAACATCATCCTCATCATCCGGTTCCTCCCCGATGTTCGTCACATCCCCGACCAGCTCATTGAGCAGATCATATGGAGTGATCATACCGGAAAAACCACCGTATTCATCAAGCACAACAGCAAAATTGCTTTCGGAGGCTTTCAGGTCATCCAGCAGGCTGAGCGCGGGCTTGGACTCCGGAACAAAGAGCGGCGGTTCCATGATTTTTTCGAGGTCGATATCGTCATGCCGGATGTATGCATCCAGCAGCGCTTTTGAGGAAATAACGCCGAGTACATTGTCCGGATTCCCCCGTACCAGGGGGAAGTAATGATAAGTGGAGTCGGCAATTTCCTTGAGCGAATCTTCCACCGGTTCCTCAAGATCGATCCAGTCCAGTTCCGTCCGCGGTGTCATGAGCGCATCGACGGTCTGGTCGCTGAGACGGAATACGGACTCCACGATATCCTGTTCATTTTCTTCAAAAACGCCGTCCTGTTTCCCCTGTTCAATCATGACCTTGATCTCATCCTCAGAAACCTGGGACTCTTCATTTTCCCTGATACCCAGCAATTTGAGGCCGGCTTCTGTTGAGAAGGAAAGAATGCGGACGACCGGCAGAAATATTTTAGACAGGACCCGGATCGGTCCGCACATCATCATGGCGATCCGCTCCGGATCGTTGGTGGCGATCCGCTTGGGGATCAGTTCACCGATCACCAGGCTGAAGTAAGTGATCAGGCTGGAGATCAGCAGCACGGAAAGCGGCTGGGCGATGCCTTTCAGGAAATTAACACGAACAAGGACATCAACCAGGTAATGTGAAAAGGTCTGCGCACCGATGGCACCGGTGATGACACCGATAAGGGTTATTGCGATCTGTATGGTGGAGAAAAAATCATTCGGGTTGTCCAGCAGCTCCAGTACGGTCTTTGCCCGCTGATCCCCTTCTTCAAGCAAATTCTGCAGTCTGGCCCGGCGTGTGGAAACAACAGCCATTTCCGTCATGGAAAACAGACCGTTAATAAAAATGAGAACAAATAACAGGATAACTTCTGTAACAGCTTCTGACATTAATGGGTCCTTCTTAAATCGCTTTTTCGGTTTCGCTGAAAATCTCTTCCGCAAGCATGCAGAGCGCCTGCGTTTCCGATTCAGATGTTTTAGTGATCTGACAATAGGTGGTCAGCAGATCTTTCGGCGTAAGACTGCTGATATTTTTTGACTGTATACGCATGCGGGTCTCGTAGACCGGTTTGCGTTTGAGCTGAAAATCCAGCGCTCCTTCCACACGGTTCCGCAGCTCCCGTTCATTGATCATGGGCTCGAATTCATGAGGATAGGTAATGGACAGGCGGATCATGGCATCCTGTGCCTTTTCGGGAGAAGGCAGCAGATCCAGCAGGTCATCCTGCAGCGTTTCAGCGCTTTTTGCTTCAAACGAAAGGTTAAACATCCGCCGGGTATGAAGCTCACGAAAAGTATATTCGGTATGATGATTATCGACCTCCGCAAGGATAAAGCCTTTCTTTTCCCTGGCTTCTCCGTAATCGACACGTTCGATTGAACCGGGGTAAATCACCGGCGGCTGCTGGCCTTCGTTCAGATCCTGGTAAAGATGGATGTGCCCGAGAGCGGTATATGAAAATGCCGGATCGCAGACCAGCGCCCGGGAAAGAGCGACTTCACGCCCTAATTCCGCGATCTGTCCGGAAGGGTACGTGCTTCCCTGTACGGAATAATGAGTAAGCAGGATGAGCGGCAGGTCGGGATCCGCTTTCCCGATCCCTGCCCGGATACGTTTGTCCAGTTCCTGCTCAAAGCGGGCCGAGCGTTCTTCGGGAGTAAGCTTGTTTTCCCTGTCCTTTGCCGATATCCGGGAAAGCGGCATCCATGGAACAGCCAGGACCTGAACGGGCACACCATCCAGTTCTTCCGGCGTAAAAAGATGGACACCGCCGGCAGCCAGATGCAGGAAGGGCACCTTGAGCGTATCCAGCTCCTGCAGAGCGCTTGCCCGTCCGGCAGCGTTCGAGATATCGTGATTCCCGGGGATCATCAGCGTCGTGATTCCCGCCTCAGACAGCCGGATCAGCCGGCGCTGCCATTCCCGCTGGTAAGTCGGGACCGGCGTAGCATTGCGGTAGGCATCCCCTGCGAAAAGGACCAGCTGTACCTGCCCGCTGATGGCAGTTTCAACGATCTCATCCAGGGCTTTCAGAAAATCCCCGGTATGGTACGGGAACGTCGTTTGAGGATCGATCCGCCCGCCGGTATAGGAATCGATGTGGGCATCCGCAAAATGAAGGATCTTAACGCTCATCTCAATATCCTAATTCATAAAGCAAAGCTTCACAAGCCGTAAAACCGGGATGAAGATTAAGGCACATTTCCAGATCATCATGGGCTTTTTCAATTTCACCTAACGCGTTGTAGGCCATAGCCCTCCAGTAATGGGATTCTTCCAGATAAGGCTCTGCCGTTGAGGCAAGTGTGGTTTCCGCAAGAGCGATCACATCATAATAGCGGCCGCTGTAGTAGTAGGCGTAATAGGGACCGGTCTGATACCAGACGATCCGGTAGGGTCTGCGGTTCGCGTCGATATCCGGATAATAGGTATACGCCATATCATAGGATTGGGCGGCACCGTAAAAATCACTCAGATCGACCTGCGAGCTGCCGCGGTTGTAATAGGCATAGAAACGTTCTTCGGGCGTTTCCGCAGCCTGTATCTGAGCGTCGGCCATGCGCAGCGCATTCTGATTTGCCCAGTTATTGTTGGTATACGGTCCGAGGATGCTGTAAACAGCACCTTCACGGTCTCCGGGATAAACGACCATGAACTGATGATTAAAGCTCTGCCATTCTTCTTCCATGGTGTCGTAAGGGACTTTATAATCCGCGGTATAGTAAGAGTCTTCCACAGTCCATTCCTGCTTTTCATCATCATATCCGGTGACGACGTTATAATGCCCCATCCAGGAATATCTTCCGGAGACCTCCTGCATAAAGGAGCCTTTTTCGATAAGCACCGGATAATCATGGACGATCAGACGTTTCAGCAGTTCAGCTGTGCCGCCGGAACGGTGAACGGCGCGCAGATCGGAATACTCCGTCACATAATCCGCCAGCTCATAAAACATGACGTTCTTGTCTTTATTGAAAGGTTTGACTTTCGGCCCGATATCCGTCCGCTGCCCCATCCATCCCCAGAAGGTCATTGCCATCGAAAGGTTTGTCGGCGCACAGTAATTCCAGATGCCGTGCTGTGTTTCATATTTTACGCCGATGATATTATATCGGTTCGGCAGCGGCTCCGGGGTCGCGGTCGGTTCCGGTGTATTGGTGGGGATCTCCGTCGCGGTCGGTTCAAGAGTGATCTCCTGTACAGCTGTCGGAGTCGGCGGGATCTCTGTTTCGGTCGGAGCTGCTTCAGTGATATATCGGGAGATGGCAGCCTCAACATCCTCGTCGGAAGCAAAGGGTGTGCCGGACTGTCCCGGTACAAACACTGTGTCTGCCGGGTTGGAATGCAGATAAAACAGGCGTAACTTCACCTCTTCTATGCGGAATTCAATTTTTTCGCGCAGAGGAGTGAAAAGACCGGCGCAAATAACGATAAGAGCAAACAGCAGAAATATTAGGAAAGGGCGTATGTCCCTGTCTGGTTCCATGTGATTTTAAAGCTTAATCCTCGTCGTCGTCATCATCATAGTCGTCAGTCTGGATATAGACATGGCCCCGGTTTGCCGGTGGCATGATCACCCAGAGGACCAGCTTCTGACCCTCTTCCGTGTCAACGCATTCTGCGGCAATGATCGGAACACGCTCCTCGAGTCCGATGGTGTTGCGGTAATGAAGATACATGGTGTCACACTGAGACCATGTGTGATGGCAGCGTTCAAGCAAACCGGCACCATTCATGGTGCGCAGATTCGTGACCATAATACAGCCGGGCTCAGCAGTTTCACAGATGCTTTCCACCCAGTTGGCATTCACGTTTTCAAACGTCGGTGTCGGTCCTTCAATGATCGTAATCTTATTGTCCATAATTAACCTGTATATATCTTACCACAAACAAGCAAAATTTGCAGCGGTTCAGAACAATGTTCTGCAGCGAAGATCAAACACAAAAGAACAATTATATATAGCCGTCAAAATATGTTGAGTACAACCTTTCCTAAAAAAGTCAGCTTTTTATTGAAGATATGTGTTAAAATTACATCAAGATAAAAAATGGATTTTGCAGCGAAAGGATGAGATATGACATACGTAATGGTAGAAAAACAAATACACTCAGTTCCTGAAGAATATTTAAGTGAAATTGCGGAATTCATTGATTATATACTTTTCAAAGCTGAAAAGAATAAAACTGCAAACGCTTCGGGAACAGCTGTATTTTTTGGATGTCTTAAAAATCCAATCGATGGAATGGAATTTCAAAGGAATGTGAGAGATGAATGGAATTGATTTTCTCGCAGATACAAATGCTGTTTTGTATTATTTATCCGGTAATAGTTGTATGAAGCCGTTTATAACCTGTAGATTCGCATTTTCAATTATCAGTTAAATGGAGTTACTATCTTATTCAAAGATTACCGATGATGAGGAAAAGAAAATCGGTGGTTTTCTAAACGGAAGTTTGCCAATTTTGATAACCAATGAAATAAAAAACATGACAATACAGCTCAGAAGAAAATATAATATAAAACTTCCGGATGCTATTATTGCAGCATCAGCAATTGAAAGTGATCTTGTTTTGATGACAGCAGATTCAGGATTTAAAAAGATTGATGAATTGCAGCTCGAAATTCTAAATCCTGAGATAAGTTTTCAGAAATAAATGGATTCAGCTATATCATCAAATGTTAACTATTGAAATTGACTCATCTCCTTTTGCATACAAATGCAAAGGAGTGATGAATTATATTGAAGAGAACTCTTCATTTCATGTCGGGCCGCAGAAAAATGATGAAGTTATTGTCTCCTCTGGTAAGGCCTCTGCCCCTTATTTTTCTCTTTTCAAAGGTATAATCAATGGCAGCGAACTTCCATAATCCATGGAAATTTGAAACAGACTCAGAACAATGGATCATGCAATAAATAAAAATCAGGCACAGACGGATACCGGTTATTTCAGCAGCGACATAAGCAGCTCATTCTCAGACAGGGATTTCAGATCCTCGTATGAAATTGCGTAAATACGGGCTTCCGGATCCACCGCCAGGACCCTAAACTGCTCATAGACAGGGTCCATTTTTCCGAGCTCATCATAAGCACTGATCCGGGCGGGAAGCAGATACTGGTAATTTTCTCCCGAAGCGGCTGGAGAACAGGCACTGACCATAACCTTCGTTCCCGTGATCACATTCAGAAGCTCCACTGCAAGCGCCCTTTTGTCGGGACGGATATTCGCGTTCACAGCAGCATGATCTGCATAAAAATAGGGAATATTGCTGTCATCCGTCATGGAAAAAAGCCGGAGATCCATGTTTTCCGCTTCATCTCCCATCAGCCCCATGTTTTCACTGGGACCGATAAAAGCCCGGCCGTACCCGTGTGCAAAGGATTCTCCGCGGGCATATTCGTCTCCGTTCTCCGGTTTCCAGGTCATCTGGGCAAGCCCTGTCATTTTGCGGATCATCGCAAGAGAATCGTACGCTTCCCGGGAAAGCTGGTCCGGATCGACCGGAAGAAGATCCGCGGCATCAGCCTGTTCAGCATCGGCCAGTGCCTGAAAATACCAGGTAAACAGAAATGATTTGGTGGAGAGATTAACCAGCAGCCCGTCATTTTCCTGAAAAGGGACATCCTCCGTGCCGACAGTGCCAAGCACCTCAAAAAGTTCCGGGATGGTATCAACCTCCGGCATGGCAGCGTCATCCCTGCGCGTGAACAGAAAATCCGCACACAGAAATTCGGGAATGCTGTAGACTGTCCCGCCGGCCGTACAGGCTTCCAGCGCGAAGGGGATCAGATCCTCCCTGTTTTCGATCTCATCATCCGCCAGCGGAAGAAGCCATCCCTGATCCAGGTATTTGTCAAAATACATCGCGTCATAAACGAAAACATCCAGATCATCGGTCGGATCATGTCCGTAACAGCTCCAATCGGCGAATTCCAGCGGGATATCCGGATGTCGCGCACTCCATTCATCCCGGATCGCTTTCCGGAAACGTTCCTGATCCGGCACCGGTTCATAAAGCGCGATCCGCAGCGTCAGTGGATCCCCTGCCGAAACGGGTGAAAGCGGAAACAGAAGGCAAAAGAGCCAAAGCAGGCAGATCTGTACACTTTTTACAATATTATTTTTTTCATTACTGCCTCCGATGACAGCTGATGATCTCCACATCTGAAAAAACACCTTTCATTTGATCTGTTTTACCTGAAACTTTTACAAAAATTATATCTCATGACCCTTACACACCGGGAAAAATAAAACCAATAAAATAACTGTTCTTCAAAAGAGATATATTTCCCGGCATCGAATCCGTTTTTATAAAGCAGCAGCAGGGAAAGAATCTGTTACAGTCTTCCGTTTCCGTCACGGAAAGGATGAAAAATCTTTTTTTCTGCATAAAAATCATCGGTTTAATAGGCAGATACTTCGTTTTTCTGCATATAAACTGTTGTCCGCCTCTCAGATTCCGGGGCATTTTGAAAGGCTCCGGTCCGGCTCTTCCCGTGTCAGACTCCCTGCAACGGCCGGTTTCCGAAAAGGGGTTTTAAATTCAAACGGACTGTCATTGATCAGCGTTTCCTTAAATGAAAAACACCGCTCTGATGCGGCGTTTCAGCGGAGAGGGGGGGATTCGAACCCCCGAATGAGTATTACCCCATTAACCACTTAGCAGGCGGTCCCGTTCAACCACTCCGGCACCTCCCCGAACATTGCTATTATAAACGATTTTTTAAAAATACAAGTGTTTTGGTTATAAATTCGTAAAATTGATGAGGTCCTAAAGTATAATTCATCAAAAGGAGTGCGATATGACAGTTATGAATAACAGAAAAGCAGCAATTATCGGCTGTGGTTTTGTGGGATCTGCATCGGCTTTCGCTTTAATGGAAAGCGGACTTTTTTCCGAAATGGTTTTGATCGATTCCAACCGGGACAAAGCGGAAGGTGAAGCCCTGGACATCAGCCATGGACTCCCTTTTATCAAACCGATGAAGATCTATGCGGGTGAATATGCCGATCTGGCAGATGCCGAAATCGTCATTGTCACAGCCGGTGCCAGCCAGAAGCCCGGTGAGACCCGTCTGGATCTTGTCAAAAAGAATGTGGGTATTTTCCGCAATGTGATCCCTCAGATCGCTGATCACAATAAGGACTGTATCATGCTGATCGTTGCGAACCCGGTGGATATTCTCACCTACGCGGCCGTGAAATTCAGCGGCTTCCCGGATAACCGTGTATTCGGATCCGGTACGGTCCTGGATACCGCCCGCCTGAAATACCTGATCGGAGAACATCTGCAGGTGGACAGCCGCTCCGTACATACCTATATCATCGGCGAGCACGGCGACAGTGAGTTTCCTGCCTGGAGCAGCACGAATGTCTCCGGTGTTCCGCTCACCTATTTCTGTGAAATGCGCGGTCACCACGAACATGAAAAGGCAATGCAAGAACTTGCCGAATCGGTGAAAAACAGCGCTTACAAAATCATCGAAAAGAAAGGTGCCACCTATTATGGTATCGCTATTTCTGTGCGCCGGATCTGCGAAGCGATCATTCGGGATGAGAAATCCATTCTTCCGGTTTCCAGTATACAGCACGGGGAACATGGCATCAGTGATGTCGCACTCAGTATGCCGATGATCGTCGGCAAAAACGGCATCGAATGCCCGGTCCCGCTTCAGCTCTCCTTTGGAGAGACACAGAAACTGACAAATTCCGCTGAAACACTGAAAAGCGTTATCGCGGATGTGTTTTGATCGGTTCTGAACGGGAACAACGTTTTATTCATAGCTTGTGGGGACAGGTCCGCCTGCCGGATCTGCGGCACACAAAACACCTGTCTCCGCTTTTTACGTTCCGGATCATAGCAATAAGGGAGAAAAGAGATGCAGCGTCAAAGGATCCTGGTCGTCGACGATGAACCGGATATCTGCCAACTGATCCGCCGTTATGCGGAGCATGACGGTTTTGAGACTATTGGGGTTTCGGACGGTCTCCAGGCTGTCGAGCTCTGCCGGAAACAGGATTTCGATATCATCATCATGGATATCATGATGCCGGAAATGGACGGGTTTACCGCCTGCAAAAAGATTCGGGAACAAAAGGATATTCCCGTACTGATGCTTTCAGCCAGAGGAGCGGAGTACGACAAGCTCTATGGGTTTGAGGTCGGTGTGGATGATTACCTTACCAAACCTTTTTCCCCGAAAGAATTGATGGCCCGGGTCAATGTGATCATCAAGCGCCATCCCGTTACGGCCGGTGCTCCGGATAAAAAAGATGCACTTCTCGAATTCGGCGGTTTGAAGATCGATCTGCCCGGCCATAATGTATGGCTTGATGATGTCAAAACAGATCTTACGACCAAGGAATATGACCTGCTTGTTTATCTGGTCCGGCATAAAGGCATTGTCCTGACCCGCGAACAGATCCTCAATGCTGTCTGGGGATATGATTCCTTCGGTTATGATCGTACTGTGGATTGGCAGGTGAAGCTGCTGCGGAGCAAACTGGGGAAATATCGTGACATGATCCAGACGATCCGCGGCGTGGGATACAAATTCGATTTCACGGGAGAAGGATAAAAACTGCCATGAAAACCCCGTCGTTCCGGACCAAGCTCTGGCTGTACTTTGTTCTGTTTGCAGCAGTGATTTTTTCTCTTCTCTGGATCCTGCAGACGGTAGGCCTTCAAAGCTTTTATGACGGAATGATGAAAAACAACATCCGCAGCGCAGCCAAAATAATGGCTGCAGCCGCCGAAAGCGACGACTTTTTTGACATTATAGACCGCCTTTCCTTCGAAGATTCCCTGCTGGTATATATCACGGATACCGAAGGAAATGTCTATTACAGTTCCGACGCGTTTAAACCTTTTTTTCATCAGACAGGCAGACCCGGACCCGGCGGACGGCGGAACGATCCTTTCCGGAAAAATGATCCCAATGGTTTCCCGCCGGGAGCGCTCCGGAATTTACCGGACAATTACGGCGTCTTCCTTGAAAAGCTGGCAGACAGTGAAAACGGAACAGTGGAATACACTGAAAACAACACCTTTATATGCGGTGCCCGCATTACACTGGATGAAGAAGATGATGATGATGACGATGATGACATTCATGAGGCAGTCCTTTACGTTTCGGGAACGCTTGGAGCTGTCGGAGCGGCTGCTTCCATTATCCGGGCACAGCTGCTTTGGGTCACGGTGCTTTCCCTTATCATCGGATTTGTGATAGCCTGGCTGATCGCGCGCCGGTTTGCGGCTCCGATCAATCAGCTGACTGAACAGGCAAAAATGCTGGCCGGGGATCATTATGAAGAAAAGTTTCAGAAGGGTTTCTGCAGAGAACTGGACGATTTGAATGATTCCCTGAATGAAAGCGCGGAAAAACTGTCTGAAGCCCGCAGCTACCAGAAAGAGCTTCTGGCAAATGTCTCCCATGACCTGCGCACGCCGCTCACCATGATCAAAGGATATGCGGAAATGGTTCGCGATATTTCATGGGAGGATGAAGAGCAGCGCAATGCGGATACCGGAGTGATCATCAAGGAAGCTGACCGCATGACTGCCCTTGTCAACGAGATCCTTGAATACTCCCGGCTGCAGGAGGCAAACCGGGACATCCGTTTCACACGGACAGACCTTAGTGCACTCACTGAAAATGTCACCGACCGTTTTGAAACGCTTTTCCGGAATGAAGGCGGTGTCATCGAACGGAATATCACACCCGGCTGCATCGTTGAGGGAGATGCCGATATGCTTGAGCGCGTCATCTTCAACCTGATCGACAACGCGGTGCGGCATTCCGAAGCACCGGATATGCGTATTTCAGTATCCGTATACAAGGATGACAGGGTGCATCTGGAAGTGACCGATCACGGCAGGGGCATTGCCACGGAAGACCTGCCCCACATCTGGGAAAAATATTACACTACCCGTCAGCGGGGCGGCAAAGGTGTATCCGGACTGGGACTTTCCATCGTAAAACAGATCGCGGCCCTGCACCATGCCGACCTGTCCGTGACAAGCGAAATCGGTGAAGGCAGTACCTTCGGATTCCATATAGCTGAAGCAACTGAATAATTTACCTGAACCGGCTCATATGTGCCACCGGTCACACCGGTAATCCCGTAAATGTGAATGACGCATCACGGGTGACATTTCTGCGGCTTGATTCGATTCGGAAAAAAGCTTCGCCAACTTTGCGGCATCTCTATCAGCCTGCTCCGGAATGTACAAGCCCCACCCGGTTAAGGAAACGCTGATTTATTCAGTTAGAGTCAAAGCAGCCTGTTCTGCTGACTCAAAATGAGTCAGCGAAAACAGGTCACTTTGACTCATTCTCTGTAAAACAGCCAATGATCAATATTTCTTTAGGATCCGGAGCAAAATCACCGCCCCATGTGCGTCCCCTGAATAGCATCTCGAGGAAGAACGCCTGGATCCGGAGCAGAATCTCCGCCCCAAATGCTTCCTCTGAATAGCATCATGCGGAAGAACATCTGGATCCGGAGCAAAATCACCGCCCCATGTGCGTCCCCTGAATAGCATCTCGCGGGAGGACATCTGTCGAAAATCGGGGTGTCGGGGACAGCGGGTGACAAGGTCAGCCCGCGCCCCCGACTAAAGAACCATGGCGCGGAAAGACTCTTCCGCCCCCAGCTGACGCCCGCTCCGCGCCTGCTGCGCAGCAGCATAAACGCCGGAGGGCAATTTACTTTATAAAAAAATTACTTTTTTGACTGATTCGTCAAAATTAACTCTATACAAATCTAATATCTTTCAAAAATCCTGCGGATCCTTCCGATATCCTTCGTCCTTGTCAGCGCAAGCATTAAAAGTATCCTGGCTTTTTGAGGATTCAACGTATCCCCGGAAAGAACATTGGCCGGAACCTCGCGATGCAGCGTTACAATACCATCATGGATGCGGGAAGTAATGACCACCGGTTTGCCGATCGCTTCAAATTTCCGCATTTCTTCCTCCCAGAGCAGACTCATTTCTCCGTTTCCGGCGCCGGCGATGATCAGGCCGTCGGATTTCATGTACTGAAAACGGAGTGTCTCCGGATCGGCATCCACATGAAAATACGAGATCGCCACCTTCGGCAGCTCAGAGATCTCCTTCAGATCAAACTCTGTTTCGACCGTGTGCTTTTTTACCGGTGCATTATAAAAGTAAGGCTTTGTATCCCGGATATAACCAAGACAGCCAAAATCATCCGAGGAAAAAGCATCCACATGAAAAGTGCTGCCCTTCTGGACATCCCGGGCGGAATAAACGGCATCTGAAAATACCGCCAGGACACCCTTCCCTGCTGCTTCCGGGCTTGCGGCCAGTGCCACCGCCTGATATAAATTGAAAGGACCGTCGGGGCTCAGCGCGGTTGCCGGACGCATGGCCCCGGTGATCACCACAGGTTTGCGGGTTTTCACGGTCAGATTCAGGAAAAAAGCCGTTTCCTCAAGGGTATCAGTCCCGTGTGTGATGACAAAACCGGCGATATCCTCCCTTCGGGCAAGCTCATTGATCCGCCGGGTGAGCCGCAGCCAGTCTTCCTGGGTAATGTCGTCGCTGTTGACATTGGCGATCTGTTCACCGACAAGCCATGCAAGCTTTTTGAGACCCGGCACACCGGTGATCAGTGATTCGATATCCATACCGCCGCTGAAATATCCGGTGGTCAGGCCCGGCACACCGACGCCCGCGATCGTTCCGCCGGTTCCGAGTATGACGACCTTTCGCATATCCTCTTTAGACATGGTTCGCTTCCATCTCCCAGTTCCAGTTTTTCATTGATTCCAGCATCTGATAATCGGTCATGTCCTGACGGACCGGTGTGATGCTGATGTAGCCGTCGCTCATCACCTTTCCGTCCGTATCTTCCTCATCCATGCTTTCCGGCGGGTCACCGCCAAACCAGTAATACGGTCTGCCAAAAGGATCCGTTTTCCGGATCAGTATGTCGTTATAGATTCGTGTCCCGCTGCGGGTGAGTCTGACGCCTTTGATCCTTTCAGGAGGAAGGTCGGGACAATTCACGTTCAGGAACGAGAATTTTGGAAGCATATTTTCTTTAAGGTAAGCAATAATACGGGGCAGGATCCGGACAGCGGGACTGAAATCGATAAGCTCCTGCTTCATCCGCGGGCAGTCAATGGAAAAAGCCGCTGACGGTAAATTCCAGAAAGCCGCCTCGGCGGCTGCCATGACCGTTCCCGAGTAAGTGAAATCCTGACTGAGATTGGGTGTCGGATTGATACCAGACAGCAGCATATCCACCGGTTCTTCCAGAAACCCGAGCCCTGCCAAAGCAGAGCAGTCGGAAGGACTTCCGTCGCATACCCATGCGGCATCCGCTTCCGGAAAATCATAAGGATCTGCACGCAGCGGACGTCCGATAGCCTTGGTATGTCCGCAGACAGACCAGTTCCGGTCAGGCGCAATGACAGTCACCTTACCGAATTCCCTGGCTGCTTTTGCCAGTGCGTGGATGCCGGGAGCTGTAATACCGTCATCATTGGTTATCACGATATGCATGCTGTCCTCCTTCAGCGGTGTATTTGATATAGACAGTAGGATTTGTAATAGCCGTCGCTGCAGCTGATCTGTTCACATTTACCATCCGCGATGCACTGTTCGATCAATTCCTTAGACGGATCTGAATTATTGGGCATCACCATCGGCAGCAGCATCCAGTTGATCTTGTCCTGTTCCAGCATATTCCGGACCTGATAGGTATCGGTCAGTTCAGCAGCGGAACAGCATTCCTCATAACCCGGAAGGAACCACGCAGGATAATCTGTATACAGGTCATATCCATCGTGGGTCTCTCCCAGGATCCCGTACAGCAATTCATTATTGAGCCGTTCCCCAAAAAGTGCCCGCTGTTGATCCTTTTGATCCTTAATAAGTCTGCTGTCCGGATACAACCGGATTATTACAATAGCAAGAACTGCCGCGGCGGCTGACAAAAGGATCACGGATGGCATGGATCCGGCCCGAACTTTTTCCATCCAACCGAACAAAAGAGAACCGATCCCGGTAAGTGCATATCCGCACAACAGTGAAACAAAGGGAAGAACCGGCCCGAGATTCCTGGCATCATAACTGTAGGACACTGCCCAGATCAGCGTCAAGGGCCAGACCATCAGGGAAAAGACCAGCCTGTATCGTTTCGGGACAAAAGGCAGTCCGATCAGACTAAGCAGGAAACAGATGCCATATTTTCCCAGCGTCTTCAAAGCCAGCTGCAGCCTGTACAGCAGGTTGTAACTCTGATTGTACTCTCTGATCCCGGCAGCGATCACTTCCCGCTCATATCCGCGGGTGTTATACAGCAGGCAATGCAGGTACCAGGGCAGTACGATCAGCAAAGCGGAACAGGCTAAAGCAATTTTTTGTCTTCCCGTAAATGATTTTTCCGCATCCGGCAGCAGCATTTTCACAGCAAACGGGATAACGATCAGCGCGGCTGCACCGCTCTGTTTGGTCACAGCGGCACCGGACGCAAAAATCACCGCAAGAACAGCAGCCTGCTTTTGATCCTGCAGAGACTTCCCTTCAGCTTTCAGCAATGTGTAAAATCCGAGCAGGCTCATGGCTGCGGCGGGAACATCCATATAACCGTCAAAAAGCTGATCGCCCATCAGTTTTTTCATCATATAGCGCGCAATGACCGCCGCAAAGAAAAAGCAGCTCTCGGAACGCTGAAAACCCAGATCAAACAGCATCAGCTGGATCATCAGGAAAAAGAGCGGCGGTAAAAGCGTGTTGAAAAACTGAACGGCATCCTCTCCCTGAAGCAGATATGAGAGCGACCAGTTCGTGCTCAGCAGCTGCGGATACATTCCTCCGATATTCGGGATCGTTCCTTCCGCCCAGATCTCGGCATAAAAATTCCAGGAAAAAAGGGTATCCCATCCGCTGAACACAGTACCAAAATTCAGCCGGCAGAGATGCATTCCCCAGACCACACCGGAAAGGGCAAAACAGCCGCTGAGAAGCCAGATCCATTTTTTCAGTCTCTGCCCGCCGCTTTCGGATTCCCCGGTCAGGAAATCACTCAATGGCTGCAATTCGCGCCGCAGCGCATCAGTCAGATGATGAAAATTTTCACCGACAGGACAAAGCAGGGTTTTCCTGTAAAGCCATAGAATCACGGCAATTTCTATGAAAATGAACCCCAGCATCACCCCTCTGGTATAAATATGCAGCGCTGCCAGCAGAAAGATCACCAGGTAATTTGCCATAAGGCTCAGCGGCAGCAGGCGGATGATCTGTTCTGTGAGACCGCCCCGCAGACGGAACACTTTTCTGATAAGCAATCCCGGCAGGATCGTGCTCTGCAAAAAAGCCAGAGTTCCGGAAAGGATCAGCATCAGTTTTCTTTCTCCAGTGTATAGATGGTACCGTCGTCCCCGTCAAAGAGCACATTCAGGTTTTCAAACAGTTTTTCCATGCGTTTATGGGTGTCTTCTCCATAAATTTCCGCCATCTGATCCTCAAAAGAGTCAAAGACGACCAGATATGCTCCTCCCTCCCGGAAGGTGCGGCGGCTTGCGTCTTTCTCAACGCCCGTTTCGCTTTCATAAGCATAATACACTGTATCAGGTTCACTGACGTAAACTTCATGCATTGGCCAGGTACGGCGGTCCAGCAGAAAAAGAAGTGCGGTCTCCTCGTTCGTTACGATCGCTTTTTCCTCAGGAATGTTCTCCCGGACATAAGCTGTCGTTTCGGAAGATTTCCACGCGGTGGAATTGTAACCGAGCCCATCAACTGCATTCTGATTGGCTATACGAATACCACGATAACAATTAAAAGCCGTGAAAAGGAACAGTGCCGTATTGAAGACAAAGGAACGCGCAGGTCTGTGATTATATTCCTCAAAAAGCGCAAAGAGCAGATAGATCTGCCAGAAGTTCGACACATAAACCGGCAGCAGCATACGCGAATTAATGGTAATAGGCGGATAGGTATTGAGTGAAACAAAAACGATCAGCAACAGGTACAGCAGATTGAAAGAAGAAAGCAGGAAGAACATCCTCGCATAACGGGGATACTGCGTCCCAGTGCGCAGCGCATAAACCGAGCCAGCCAGAAAACCGAGTGAAAACAGCAGAATGCAAACCGTGACAAAGGTCACCAGAAATCCCGGCATATTCGCGGAAAGGGATTCCGGCAGGATCCAGAGCGTAAAAACATGCTTGAGTTTCGGAACAAAAGCCGCCCAAAGCTCTCCAGTCCTGCCGCTCAGCATGGATCTTGAAGAAACCGTTGCTGTCTGTGTGAAATCCATCACCAGCCAGACGATCATCGGCAAAACAGAGATCAAGCCGTAACAAAGGGCTCCAAGGAAGCGTTCCTTCAGTGTCTCTCCTTCAAAGATGAAAATCAGCAGAAGCGCAGCGCCCACAAATGCCGCCGAGGAATAGCGGGTCAGGAAGGAAAGCGCAAGAAGTACGGCAGAAAGCCAGAAAAAAACCTTCCTGTTTTCGATCAGGCTTTTTTCCAGCAGAAGCAGCCCGCCGAAACCAAGCATAATTGCCAGCGGTTCGGACATCGCCCATGAATAAGCAGGGATCATGATCGGTGATCCGGCGAGAAACATGCCAAGCAGAAGAGCCGGAAACATCCGGTCAGAGATCCGCATCGTCCAGAAGGTGACCAGGAAAATCAGCCCGGCAAAAAGCAGCAGATTCAGGATCAATGCTGCCAGAGGAATATTGGAGGTAAAAAGCCCGAAAAATGCCAGCACCAGTGAATAAAACGGCGGAAAATAAGGGATCAGGCGGAAGTCTCCGGCCGCGTTGATAAGGCCCAAACCCTTCCCGGCAAGCAGGTTTCGTGCGCTGGTGATGTAGATCGTCGCATCTCCGCCGACTCCGATACCCTGCGACATACTGATAAACAAAATACCGGCTCCGGCAGCTGCGCAGATAAGCGACGCAATGATCCATGTGCCTGTCTGATTTTTGTTATAACTTTTTGTGTAACCGTACATTTTAGATCTCACTCCTTATCAGCCGGTGTATATACAGCAATATCATCAAACCTTCCTGCAAAATTCAGGCCAAGCGAATCCGCTTTGTCATAAAGCTCCTGCGCTGATTCCCACGGAACAGCACCTTCCCCGGCAGCTTTCAGCAGTTCCTGCTCCTCGATCAGGAAAAAGGCCACGTCCAGATCTTTCGCAAGGGAGAGACTTTCCGCCGAAGGAAAGCCGTCCATCACGCCGCGGATGCGCTGATATTGCTCCGTCGGGAAGGCATTGAAAAAACCGCCGATGAATGGTTTTTCATTGTAAAGTGTGTAATATGTCCCGGCCTGGTCGTCGTTCAGATAAAAAGGATAGCGCATGACGGAACCCTCAGCTGCCTGTCCCGCGAGCCACTCATCAACACGCCTCGGGCCAACCCTGGCAAAAGACGTCTGCGCCCGCGGCATAAAGTCAAGGAGCACAAGCAAAAGCGCTGCCGCAATCAGAAAAGACTGCTTTCTTTCTGAAAATTTTCCGATATCAACAAGCGCAAATCCGGCTCCGCAGGCAATAAACAGCAGGGCAAAAATACCAAAGCGCATCATAGCTCTCAACTTGGCAAAAAACGGAAAATATTTGAAGAAAAAAAATCCCGGCAGCAGGATCGGCATGGTCTGCCGTCCCAGTTTTTCGGCAAGAAATCCCGGAAGGGTCAGTTCCACCGCCTCCGCGTTCCAGTGCAGGTCTGTACCCATTGAAAGAACCACCGCTATCACAATACCCGTGATGAGCATCTGTCTTTCCCAACTGTATTTCTTCCCGCGGGTGATCATTGCATAAATAAAAAGTGCCAGAGCCGCAATGCCGGCATACAGCGTAGCCTCGATCCAGATATCCCGGTTAAAATGGCTGCCGACCCATTTTCCAAAGAGAAAATGCGTGGTTCCGGGCAGCAGGTAATCACTCAGTCCCGCGGAATACATACGGACGCCGCCCCAATCCCGGTCCGGCATCCCGCCCGCTCCGGCCAGCTGCAGGAAGGGCAGTTCCGCGATCAGCAGCAGCGGGATCGAAAAGAGAATGAACGATCCGATGCTTTTCCAAAAAACAGGATCCTTCAATTTATAACGCTGATGCACGAGTATCATCCACACAGCCTGAAATCCTGCCACGATCACCATCATAAAGAAATAATACTGCGAAGTCAAAGCCGTCAGGCCCAAGCCAATCGCGGCCATCAGCGCCTCTTTTACCCGGACCTTCTGTCCGCTGTCAGCTGCGGACTGATCCCCGCGGAACAGATCAAACCAGCCCCAAAAGAAAAGCGGCAGCCACTGTGTTCCCGAAAGATTCAGATGACCGGCGAGATAATGCGTCTGCCGGTAGGGAAGACAGGCAAAAATCGTCCCGCTCAGCAATCCCGCGGCAGCCGAACCGGTGAGATTCCGCACCCAGTAAAATGTGATAATACCGGAAAGCGCAAAACTCAGCAGCATCACCGCGTTATAGGCAAAGGTCTCGCTGCCAAGGAAAGCAAAGATCTGCCCGAAAGCCAGCTGTGCCGGCGTGATCTCGGTATGAGCCATGTTCCACCCTTCGGGATAATTAAGGAACCAGACGTTCATTGGATCCACACCCAGCCTGAAGAGAGCTTTTTTGACCCAGCCGATCATCCAGATAAAATAAATATTATCCCCTATTTCTCCCGCGACCTCATTCCCCATCCGGGTGATGAGCGGCCGCGTAAAAAATACCGCAAGAAAAATGAACCAAAGCCAGATCAGCCAGTCGATCCGGTTCTGCTTTTTAGCGGACACTGTCAGCTCCCCCGTTGAACGCGAACATTCTTTTTTCTTCCCAGGAGCGGCGGACAAGCTCCACCATCCGCTGCACGGCGATCCCGTCCTCCAGTGTACAGGATGGTGCAGCCTTTCCTGCGGTCACATCGATAAAACGCCTCATTTCATCCAAAAACATGTTATTCCGGTCATAAGCAGGTTCAGGTTCATACTGTTCTGCAATTCCTTCGGCAGGGCTCAGCGTAACGATCCCGTTCAGATTGTTGCACCGCAGTTTTCCCCTGCTGCCGATCACTTCCAACCCGTTGCGGGCAGGACGGCTGTAATAATCAAGATGAACAGAACCGGTCATCCCGTTTGCCATCCGCAGTCCGATCTCCGCAATATCATCAGCCTCCAGTTCAAGATTACTGACCTTGCCGTTCATACCCCAGATCCATTCCGGGTCTCCAAAAAGCCAGCGCAGATAATCCAGCGGATGGGAAAGGGTCAGCAGAACACCCCCGCCCAGATCTTTGCGCGCACTGTAGCTCTTGCGGTAATCCTCCCAGGGATGCCATCCCGGCAGATATTCCCCCCATTCCGCCCGGAAGGAATAAGGCTCGCCGATGCTGCCCGCATCAAGCAGTGCCTTCAGTCCGCTCAGCCCCGGATGAAAACGGAACTGGAAACCCATCTGAAACCGTCCGCCGTTTTTCTTCAGCGCCTCCCGGAGATCCTGTATCCGTTCGAAAGAATCAGAGACCGGCTTCTCCATAAATACCGCACATCCGGCTTCCGCTGCCGGAATTGCGGCATCCAGGTGAAGGGCTGTCGGATTAGCAATGATCACGCCGTCAGGCCGGTGTGCAAGAGCGGCGTCAATGCTGGTTTCTGTCGGGATCCCTTTTATTTCATCCTCCGGCAGTGTGCTTTTGTGTACAAAATCATTCTGTCCAAGCTCGATCAGATTGCGTAAATGCCGCCGTCCGATCGAACCATATCCCGCGATCAAAAATCTCATAATTCCTCCCCTGCTTTTCGAGAAAAAATTTTTTTCTGTACCGGTCCATTAGACCGTCTCTTTGCCGGACCGAACGGTCCCTTGTCCATGGAATACATTTTTCCCCGGTTCGTTTTTCGAATCGTAAAACCACTTTTTATTTATTTTATCATGAGGTACATCATTACTGCTGATTTATGCGAATGTCCGGTTTTTATTTATAGTATATTCTAATAATAAAAATAAAGAATTATCTCTTTCCCCACAAAAAATACTTCTTGACGAATCATCCGGGACATGATAAGATATTTAGACAGGTTTATTGAAGAAAATAAACAAAAAGGAGAAAACTTATGAAAAAAATGTTTGTTCTTGTTCTGGCACTCTGTGTGCTGTTCTGCACCGCGGCTGTTT
>CACYHU010000005.1 GCA_902774215.1 uncultured Chloroflexota bacterium | reverse complement strand
AGTCTTATGGTTGGAAGATATAAAGTCATCACGCTGTGCGGCAGTACACGATTTAAGGACGCTTTTCTGGAAACACAGAAACGTCTTACTCTGGAAGGCAATATTGTCATCAGTGTCGGGCTGTTCGGACACTCCGGAGATAATGAGGTCTGGACAGAAGGAACAAAAGAGATGCTGGACGATATGCATAAGCGGAAAATCGATATGGCGGATGAGATATTTGTTATAAACGTTGACGGTTATATCGGTTCAAGTACAAGATCTGAAATTGAATATGCCGAAATGACCGGCAAACCCGTCCGCTATCTTGAAAATACGGAGAATTGTTTTATCCCTGATATCGATCCGGATAAAGCAATTGGACATCCGGACCGCCCTGACATTCGGAGAAATTCTGCTGCGTCTTTATCAGGCAACCGGGCAAATCGAAGCATCTTTCGCAAGCAAAATGCTGGCGACGCTTGATTCTGATATGCCGATTTGGGACAGCCGTGTTCTGAAAGCTCTCAATCTGAAGCTGACCGGAAAAACACCGGAATTGAAATTATCGAATGCAGTGGTTCTGTATGACAGGATCTGCCGATGGTATAAGGCATTTCTGCAAACGGAAACCGCGAAGAATATGATACGGCAATTCGACAGTGAGTTCCCGGAGTTTCAGAATATGAGTTCCGTGAAGAAAATCGATTTCATTTTGTGGGCAGGTTAACAGGAGAAAGACCGACGGGATTGGGCAGGAAGAAATGCCCGCCGCATCAGCGGATATTTTATAAATCAGAAAATATCATAACGTGAGTAAATGGACTGCGGAGTTTTCGAACAACAAGACAGTTTTTTCCTTTCAACCTTTAATTTAACACTGCGGCGGATATAATTCCCCTTTTTGACTTTTGCAATTTGATTATCGACGTATCGGGCTAAATCCATATCGTCCCGTTTGAGATTTATAAGTGCGGTATTTTTCATAATTATTGTGAACTGATTCGATTTGCAGTTTAGGCATGATGAAGTCCTTTTTAGCCTTTAATTCGCAGAGATATTGTCTTTATTATCCATAAGCCATGCAGAAAAATCTTCTTTTCCGTGTTCAACTGCATATTTAGATAACTCATCAAATGCTGATTTCTCTATTTTTACTCCTTTTTCAAAAAGCGGATATATTGTTTCAATAGAGTCATTATATATATAATGTGAAACATCAGCAAAATCAAGCTTGATTCCAAGGCCGGGCAGAATGTTCAGAACAGAGCGTAATGGCTCAAAATAACCTAAAATATCATCTCTATTGATAGATTCACCTTTCTCTGCCATGCTTTTTTCGATAAACGTATATAACGAATCCCAAGATTCATCAAAAATGTGGTTGAAAATTTCGTCAGGATCCATTTCCAAACCAACATTCTTCAGTGCATCACGCACTTTATCAGAAGCATATTTGGAAATATTTTCAAGAATATCTGTGATCGGATACCTATGAAAGCATTTTGGAAAATGTTTTTCTTCTGTAATCTCTTTCAACTTCTCAACTAAATATTTGGGGGGATAGTATGAAAATTCAGAAAGACAGTTAAAAATTTCAAAGTAGTAGTCATGTTCGGAAGTATCCTCTTCGGATAGTTTGTATTCGGATTTTTTTGTGGTTGAAGACATTTCCTCTGATTTTTTATTCGGATTTAGAATAATTGTGACCCATTTGTGTGTATTAGCTCCCTCGAGATCACCAATACAATCGTCCAAATCACCGGATTCAAGTCCGGCTTCTATATCAATGTCATTGTCAAATTCGATTTCTTTCTTTCCGGGAACAACTTCAAATATCCTCTCATAAAAAATATCGGTCCATTTGGTGACTTCTTTTTCAAATAATGGATCATCTTTATCTACTTGAGGAAAATTGTTTTTTATATAGCTGTCATAATATACATCTTCTGAAAAATGATTTAGAAATTCACCGTAATCCCTACAATTATCGTAAAAAACGAGTGATTCAATATCGGAAAGAGAAATATTTTTTTTAGAGAGCTTAGAGTAAGATTCAATTAACTCTTCACTTCCACAGGAAAAAGTATTTTCAATTTCATCTCTCAGTTGATCTTCATCATCATAATCATCAGACGAAAAGTTTTCCAACTCATCGAACGGATACCAATCCAAAGTAATATCGTTTTCCTGAGTATAGTCGTGGATGATTTCTATCATAGCAGCAGAATCGATTTTTCTTGCAATAAACTGGAAAATCGGAGTCAAAATGGGGATTATATTGATTTCATACATGTCATCCCCGTTGTAGTAGAGATACAAACAGGCAAATAATTCATCAAGTGTTTTGATTGGATATCCAAGGAAAGTCAAACCTTCATCTTCGGAATATTTAATAAAATTATTCCACCCTGTTCCTTCTTCAAATACAGAAAATTCTTCTTCAGTTGAATTATTTAAATTGAGCGTAACAGACATAAAATTACTGCTGCTCGAGTTTGTAACAAAATCAGTTCTAAATTTCATTTTAATCCCTCCTTGGATTCAGAATTACAAAGAACAATTTCAGGCATTAATGGACAACCGCCCATGCACAGATTTCTCTTTTCACATTTCGGACAGGAACCTTTCAAGTGATCACGGAACCTGTCGAACGGTTCGCTTTCCCAGGCTTCTTGAATTGTATGATCCAAAAGTGAAACGACATAACGACTGGGCTGGTCAAAGCTGCATGGCATCATCTTCATATCCGCTGAAATGTAGCAGCTAAACCTACCGCCTTCGCAAGTATCAACCGCATCCGGATTCAGTGTTTTACAGAACGCGATCGTCCCGGGAAGGCTGCAGCTGTCGATTCCGATTTTATATGGGTGTTGAATATCAAAAAGTTCGAAGAACTCGGCAACCCTTGGATCGTCATACCGTAGCATATTTATTGCGGTGCCCAGCCCCGCCGGTTTGTGGAGCAGGAAAATCACCCCGTTGATCCCTTCCGGGAAGCCATCGATTTTCAGACGCTCGACAGCTTCATTGATCGTGTTGTTCCCGACCACATAATGGATATTGGTCTTCACGCCGGCATCCAACAACATCTGAATGGCAGCAGTGGTGTAGTCACTGCGATACCAGCTCACGGCAACCGCACCGCAGTATTTTTTGCATATCGCGGCAATTTCCGGTGTCATACCAAGCCCGGAGGTCGTGAAATTCGGGACGATTCTGTTTCTTCGGCAGATCTTCAGGATCTCCTCAAAATGCTCATGCTGATCTGGGTCGCCCCGTCCGCCCAGGGCAAACTGATTCGTATGTCCCCAGCATTGCTGAGCAATGGATGCAAAATCTTCAACGGCCATGTTCGGTTTATTGATGGTAAGACCGCTTTGATAGCACTCCACACCGGCTTTTATGCATAAGCCTGTTTTTCCATGGATACAATGTCCCATGATCCCGACATCAATCAAATGGGGATAGGAAGCCATAAACGGATCCACACCGGTATCTTTCCCGTTTTCATCCAGGATTCCTGTGCGCATATAAAAGCCGGTCCGTGTATCAAATCCGGTCTTGAAGTGATATTTCTTATCGTAAAATGTGTATCTCATTACATTTCTCAGCAAAATTAAGGAAGATTTACTGCTGAATGCACGTAGCTCAGAACAAAAATTGATGTTATAAACAATTATAATATAACTATACGATTAATTATTGGTTTGTTTTGAAAGACTTTAAAAGGTAAACCTGTTTTGTTTTTCATAATTAAAACTGCTTTAGGTGTTGTTTTTGTAATCAGTATGTGGCGCATTGGAGTTCAATACTTCCACAGTATTTTCATTGCAGTGGTTCTGGCTATTATTGGATTCATGTTTTGGGTTATGGTTATTAATCGAGAATAACAGGAGATATTGATATGCAAATTACAGAAGTGATTACATCAGTTGATCTTAAATTGAAAAATGGTTCGACTGTACATATATTTTGTGATACGAGCGCTCTATATTATCCTGATGAATACAAATATCTGGAAGAAATAGAGGTTACATCTTCAACGGATATTTGTTTTTTTATCTGCGTAGGTCCCAATATTGAGAATTTTGAGTCAAAGTGGCAAAAAGAGATTATTTTGCCGATGTTTCTTTTTTACAAAGGAAAAATGACTTTTGATGATTTTTTAGAGAAACTTCGAGAGATCAACCGGGGCATCGATTCTGATGTTGATGACACCGTATGGGAAATAATCGATCAGTTGGAATGTATTTCTGAAGATGATTATGATTCAGATGAAGATTTGATTACATGGTGTAAGAATATAATTTCAGATATATTAGAAGAGCCGTTGCTGAATATGGAAGCAGTTAAAGAAGTACAAGTTCCTAATAAGCCAATTTCTGCTTCTGATATTGAATATATTTTCTGGAAAAGTTATGATTATTGTCAGATCCGTTATATTGATTGGTGCAGTCAAGAAGATTCCGACGAATTCAGATCTGATTCGCATACTGAACCCGGGACTCCTCATTTTAAGTATTTATTAGCAAAATGGACGGATTATAAAAAAAGATGGGCACCTGCAAGCAATCTTTATAATTTTTATGGGTGCGCAGATGAATGTTCTGTTGAAGAAGCAATTTGCTCCGGTGATATTGACAAATTAGCTCCGGAGTGGTGGTATAACGAAAGATTAGATAAATTCTATATAAACCACAATAAACCTTTAGAAACGGATATCCACGAAAGCCCGAAATCAAATACCATTCTCTCAGAATTAAATGATAAAAAATCAGAAAATGAAGAGCAATTCCGTGAACTGATACAGAGTAATACTTTCTTAAATTCGTTAATGGAATCTGCATATATTCAAGATAGATTCTTCAATGAAGAGTTTACCGTACTTCGGGATATTCTCCAATATGCAGTAAATCACAAAATCCATATCAATACGGATCAATGTGAATGCCACGATATTTATGCACTTCTGAAAAAATACATCGATAAAAACGATTCAGAAATGATTCGTTTATTAATCGACATATTAGATATACCAGACGAATTCATGGATTTCTGGCATGTCGGATTATTGCATGACGCCATCAGCTCCAATTCAGCCGAGACTACCGCAATCCTTATTAACAGTGTAAAACTGCGTTTCACGGACAAAGAACTCGAGTATTTGATTGACTTCGCAATCGAAAGCAAAAAGCCGGAACACACTGCATGCTTGCTGAATCACAAGGAGCATATCGATGCTGATTGAAAATAAACCTGAATATAAAAATGTGCCAATTTATTTATTAGGCTTCAAAATAAGGACAAGCAATGCTTTGATGCGTGGTGGAATTAATTCCCTTTATACTCTGATCGAAAAAATGGACAAGCTCAATGATGTTAAAGGTTTAGGTAGTAAAAGTATTGAAGAAATAGAAGCAATTTTCAGTAGCGGGGCAATTAATGCATTTAATGACATAAACAATAATTTGCAGACGAAAAAAGATTCTTTTAGCGCGGAAAATCTTCAAAAAAACTTAAAAGTATTAAATCTTTCAAATCCAATTTTGAAAGCTTTGCATGAACGTAATGTCCAAACAATAGAACACGTTCTAAAGCTAAAAAGCTGCAATTATTTGAGTTTGCATACAATGGATCCAGCTTTCATAGCTGAATTGGATGAGAAAGTTTCGTTATTAATTGAATTGGGTGATAAATTTTTTGATTCAGATGATTATGAAACTAACAACAGCAATATGCAGATATCAAAAGGCTCAATTAGTACTGAAAACTTGCAAACTCCTATTCCTGATCTTAATTTATCAGACCGTGCAATAGAAGCACTGCTAGAAAATAATATTGAAACAGTAGAAAAGATTCTGTCACTCAGCTGGGATGATATAGCCTCAATTAAAAAACTAACCCCCAGATATAAGAAGGAAATAAGTGACCTAATTTCTCAGATTGTTGAACTTGGTGATCAATTCTTTGATCCGGATCCAGTTGGAGTTCAGAAAAAATCCGGAAACAAAAAATTTGATAAAGTAACATATCAAAAACTCAAAGACGATTTCAACCTGCAGCCGAATTGGGTTTGTGAATGGTACGGGTTTACAAGGCAAAAATTGTCGCAAAAGTTAAGAAGTAAAAATAAAGGCAGCTGGTGCGGCAATGAATTACTGCCGAATGAATCAACTTTGATCAAAGATATGGTTTCCAATAAATTATTCTATTCAAAATATGAAAATACAGAATGTTATCTTCTGAACAATAAGAATGACGATGCCGCGATCCTGCTGGTCTCGGATAAATCCATTAAATGTTTTTTCCTACAGGATCTTCCGCAGGACATACAAATTCAGATTCTGGAATCTGGGCTTGAAAAGTATACAGAAGAGGAAATTAATGCATTTCCGATTCAGGGACAGGTATACACTATTCTAAAGGAACAGTCTTTTTTACCAGACGATACTTCTGTATTTCGAAGGCTTGCCCAATCCCGGAAAATGAACGCAGATGAATATTCCAGGTTTCTTTATGGTATTCCATATTGCCGGAAAAACACCTCAATTACTGATGAAAAAATAGTTTCTTATTTAGAAGACCATACAGTCGATGGAATAACTTTTATCCCGACTACACCTGACAGCATATGGTTACGCACGTTTATTACCAGAAATAATTTCTCTGCCGAGGACTTAATAGCTTTTTATGGATTTAATTCAAACAATCCTGATGATCCGACTGTATCATTGGAAAATTCTCCTGAAAGCGATATGATTGTTCAATTAAGCCTGAAATCGATGGACTTTATAGAAAAAATCTTTGCTGAAAACCCACTGTTAGGCAATGCGATTATTCCAAAAGACGAACTGAGTAAAATTTACCAGGACAGCAACAGATACATAAACAAACTCTTGAGTGACCCGAATGAAAGAACAAAACTTCATGATGACATGACCCTATCACTTGCCATGATTTCCCACGCTAAGGAATGGGACAGTATTGACGAAACGGGTTTCTGGCGTTTTATGACGACAAAATTCGGATATGGCGACAGCCAGTATAAGTTAAGAAATCTTTTGTGCGGTTGTTTGCAAAACGCCTTAATGTCTAACCGGAGATGGTTCTTAGTCAAGGGCGGGGAAAATCTGTACAAGTCAACAATTGTTATTCATGCCTTTTCGACAAGACGGTCATGGCAGTATTTCTGCGATTTTCTATTCGATTTTTATAAATACAATTTGAATTGGACATATATTGAAAATGATCCTATGTTTTTCCGTATGATCGAAGCTCTGAGAAATAAAATCCAGGATGTGGATGACGGTTCTGACGAGCAAATTGGAATCAACGCGACATATTATCATTTTCGGGAAGGTATCATAAAACTTATTCTCTATCGTCCGCATTACGCTTCACAAATAGCAATGCGAATGGTGAAAAGGATAGATGAACTAATCAACCATACGTCACAGCCTGCTATAAATTATGAAGAACAAATTTGCGATGAATGGATGAAAAATAAACTCCAAGGAATTGTAACTTCCAGAAAAAGGGATGCAACTGATAACCAGCGCACTGTTGCAGTGGACTATACACGGATCAAACCGTATTATTATCTGCATAATGAAAATCAAGTCCAAATCGTCTTTCCGGATATTCGCCTTGCAGAAAATGAATTTGACAAGTTAACGATGAATATTTATTATGACGGGCACATCGTGAAACAAAAGAATTTGAACTTCTATGGGAACGAACTTGGAAAAACGATGTCCGGATTTACTATAGATCTTGAAGATTATTTTCACCTTTCAGGGACGGATTTGATCGCTCCTCAAATTATCATCAAATGCGATTCCAAAGAATTATATAATTCCGGCAAAACATTGTTCAGAGATGTGATCGTTTTCAAAAATAATACGGAAATAGCAGCAGGAAGCTGCGTACTTGGCGGTTATTCATTTTTTTATTCAGGTAAAAATGAATTTATTGTGATAAACGCCGAGATTTCACCAATCACAGAAACATCATTATTACGGGGAGATTTTGTAAATCTTCAAGAGAATTTTGCAGTATTTCTTAATAATAATGTCATTTGTCTCGACAGTTCCCACAGTGAAACAAAACCAATAGTGAACGTAAAGACCAACTATGCGTCCGTATACACCGAGAATGGGATTACATATCAGATTGTCAGCGGATATGAAATTATTCAGGTTATTTTCCCGAATACCGGGAATGATAAAAAATTCCCGCTTGTAATTAATAATAAGCCGTTTGATATTTCAGCTTATCCGTATAAGGAAGTTGAAGGGCGAAGAGTATATGAAATCAATTTCGCAAGTATTAATACAAACAAAGTCACCATTCAATTAGTGGACTTTGAAAACCGCTATCCTGTATATCAAGGCTTTTTTATCCGGATTCCGGAATTCAGATATTCATTCAATAAGCCTTTCCTATTCTCTGCTGCGGATTACGATAATGCAGTATTGAAACTCAGAACCGGGCAGAACGAACAAACCATTCAAGTAATGCCCGGGGAAACCGCAATAAGTATTGATTACCTGGACGGGAAAATAGAGATACCGGTACCTTTTGTGAAAATTACAGACAGCAATAATAACGAATGGAATGGAAATGACCTTAAGTGGATCAAAAATATTCCTCAAGAGTGTTTCTTATATGCAAAAGTACCTGAAAATGTAAACATAACGCTTTTACTGAATACAAATAATATCAGTACCGAAAAGAAGAATGTGTTTGGGTTGGGAAATGCACTATATGCGTACAGTAACGATGACAGCACTGACATATTGAATGTCTATGCTGAACTGACTCCAACAAATGGAATAACCAGGGAGTATCTGATAGGACGGATTGCGGTTAAAGAACAGTTTGCCGAAACGCCGGTGCTGTCTTTATCGGACGGAAAGCTTAGCTGGGACCAGGGTCATGGTTTTATTGGAGATAATGACGCCCGATTTTTCCTTACTGTGTGTGAGGGTACTGAATACGAGAAAGAATATTCGATCACAAAAGAAACGGAAACAATCGATGAAGGTCTTTCCCTCCCAACGGGTATTTACAAATATAAGGTCTGTAAAGTATCAAGTAATATCTTCTCTGTACAAAAACAGGAAATAATATCCGGGGAATTCCCTGTAGGTGATGTAAACGAGCTGAGGTTTTTGGATAAGACGATTCAGATCGATTCAATAACATGTGAGGAAAAATCTCCATATAGGAGCATAGATGTTAGAAAGAGCTTCATCGACAATATAAAGTTTGTTGGGGTAGAGTACATCGCAAGCGAAAAGAGAGAGTGCCCAGTTTATACAGGTATCATGTATTATGAACTAGAAGACGGTAGAAGACGGGAATATTCATACGATTACATAACCGATAAACATGGAAATAAGTTATGGAAAATAAACCCGGTAACGATCAACTTGCTGAACGAAAATACACTTATCATAGTAAATGAAGATGGGGAAGGTTTCTATTTTTGCAGGATACTAGATAGAGATATTCGCCGATACGTTTATCAAATCACCGACAGGGAACCAACCTTGGCTTACCAGGACATGTATTATTATTCAGACTTATACATATTCTCAATAAAGAGGTAATCATATGTTCGATCCAATTAAAGCTTCAGACAGCATCCGCGATGAATTTGTGAGCTATATTTCAACAATATTCCACATTGCTGACCAGAATTATTCCAACCAATTTACGGAACTGCTCGGATCGGTAAATACCATTTCGAAAGGCCCGTATCTTGATATCAGCGATTCTTTCGAATCCGGGAACAGTATCGATTCCTTGATTGAAGAAGGAGAATTATCCAAATTATTCAGTGAACTTGAGCCTGATGTTCCTGAAGACAAGAAAGAAATCAAACTAAAAAGAGGATTGTACAAGCATCAGGAAAAAGCGATCCGGAAAACAAATAAAGGCAAAAACATCATCGTTACCACGGGCACCGGCTCGGGGAAAACGGAATGTTTTATCCTTCCGATCATCAACCATTTGCTTAGGGAAAAAGAATCAGGAACGTTAAACGACGGTGTCCGGGCTATATTGATTTACCCAATGAACGCATTGGCAAATGATCAGATGAAGCGGCTGCGCTCGATATTGAAAGGATATCCGGATATCACCTTTGGCGTATATAACAGCAGTACGCAGCAGGAGGACCAGAGAGGCATATCTGAATACGGGAGAGTATTCAAAGATAGTGATGGAAGACCTTCGAAGCCCTTGAAAAATGAGGTTATTTCACGGAACTCGATGCAGACACATCCGCCGCATATCCTTGTTACGAATTATGCAATACTTGAATATATGATGCTCCGCCCGAATGATGATCTCGTTTTTTCAGGAGCCAGGCTGCGGTTTTTGGTCCTGGATGAAGCCCATATTTATCGAGGGGCAACCGGAATTGAGACATCTTTGCTTCTGCGCCGCTTGAAAGCAAGGATCAGTAATCCTGGAAAAGTTCAGCACATTCTTACGAGCGCCACGCTTGGCGGAAAAGACGCTGATGAAGATATTACATCATTCGCGAAGACACTATGCGATGCCCGGTTTGAGAAGGATGACATTATTCGTTCCAAAACCGTTATGCCTGATCTTCCGGAACACACAATTGACCTGCCGGTGAAATTATTTGAGGAATTAGCCCATCCTGAAAGTCCGATGGATTCCATACTGAATAAGTATTTGATAGAAGCTGACAAAACAAAACCGGAATCGGAAATCTTATACGATCTGTGTATTTCATCTTCCGTATATAAGATTTTACGAAAGTGTGCAGCCGGTCCTATGACTGTGCATGAAATTGCATCGGAGATGCGGAAATGCATGGATCTGCAGGATATCGATCTCATAAATCTGATTTATGTCGCAGCCAAAGCGGAAAAGAATAAGACAGCGCTGATCAAAGCCCGATATCATATGTTTGTCAGAGCGCTGGAAGGAGCATTTATTACACTGAATAAAGATAAAAAAATGTTCCTAAACCGGAAAAATTATGCCGATATCGGAAATGAGACGTGGAAAGTATTTGAAGCCGCTGTATGCGATGACTGCGGCAGGATCGGTATTGCCGGAAAAACCGTAAACAGCTGCCTTGTTCCCGCCGGAAACCGCTTCGATGAGTCAATTGAAGTTTATCTTCTGAGAAATCAGGATGAAGATTCGTACATCGAAGAAGAGGATGAAGATGAGGAAGAATCTTTTGATGAAATCGGCCGCGATGATTATGTGGTATGCGCCAAGTGCGGAGAAATTCATCATGAAAGCCAAAGAAATGCATTCCGGTGCGGCCATGGAAGTGAAAATCTTGTCAGTATCAGGAAAGCGGAACATAGTAAAAATCGAAATGACATAAAATGTCCGTGCTGCAGTCTGGGAAGAATGAAGCTTTTTTATCTTGGGTATGATGTTGCCACTGCTGTATTGGGCACCGAACTGTATGAACAGCTGCCCGAGACTGAAGAAAAACTTGAAATACAAAAAGTCGAAGAAAAACCCGCCTTTAATATTTTTTCACAATCATCTTTACCAAAACAGAGTGTGGAAATTGTCAGAAAGAAAAGGCAGTTTCTGACATTTTCAGACAGCAGAAGCGAAGCGGCATTTTATGCATGCTACATGACATCCTTTTATGAGGAATTTCTAAGACGCAGAGGAATTTACCATGTGATTAAAGCCAATGAAGAGAACATCAGCAGACATCCATGGGAAATTTCCACCTTGGTTCAGGAATTGACTTCATATTTTGACGCAAACCGAAGTTTTGCCCAGCCGGGTGATGAAGGAAACGAAAACCTTACTGTCATTAGCAGACGGGAGGCTTGGAAGGCTGTTCTGAACGAAATGGTAAATGCCAGGAGATCGACGAGCCTGGTATCACTGGGTATCCTGGATTTTGTTTATAAGGGCAACACGGATGAGCTGATGAGCGGAGTTGCCGATTTATATCATCAGGAAATAGCTGATGTAAAGGCTTTATTTAATCTGCTTGTAATGGACATTGTATATAACGGAGCTGTTGAAGGGGAAAATATTTCTCTCTCAAATGATGAACGCGAGTACATTTATTATTCATCTCATCCCCGGAGATTCAAGAAATGCAAAGAATCGGAATCTGACCGAAAGAAGAATTATTTAAATAGTTGGATCCCTCGCGTAAAGGAAAACGGAAAAGCTTTTAAAAACGGAAGAATTAGCCGTTTGATGAAAATGATGAATCTGACAGAAGAACAGGCCAAAGATCTTTTGTCTATGTATTGGGATGCAGTTCTTTCAGGTGGAAAATACGGGCTTTCCATTGATGAATACGGTGAATATTACATTTCTACAGATAAATTTACTGTTGTAGCCGGGAATGAAGATAGACCAATCTATGTCTGTAAAAAGTGCGGCAAAACCACAATGTTAAATTGTAAAAATACATGTACAGCCTTAAAATGCGATGGGCAGCTGAAACCCGTGACACATGATTCACTGATAAACGGGAACCATTTTGCAAGATTGTATTCTGAGAAATTAATGACACCTTTGCATATCAAGGAGCATACAGCGCAATTAGGACGTGCAGAACAACAAAGATATCAGGAAATGTTTGTAAATAAATCGATTAATGCCCTTAGTTGTTCTACTACTTTCGAAATGGGTGTGGACGTAGGGGACCTGGAAACCGTTTATTTGCGGAACATGCCGCCGTCACCAGCGAATTATGTCCAACGTGCCGGTCGCGCCGGTCGAGGTTTGCACTCAACTGCGTATTCACTTACTTATTCAAAACTGAGCTCACACGATTTTACTTTCTTTGAGCATCCTGAAAGGATGATCTCAGGGAAGATCGGCGTCCCACTTTTCTCAATAACAAATGAGAAAATAATCCTGCGGCATATTTTTGCTGTTGCGATAAGCCATTTTCTGGCAAGCAATCCGGACGTATACAATGGCAATGACGCTGATGTCCTACTGAACCAGGATGGTTATGAAAGGTTAGTGGCTTATCTTCAGGCAAAGCCGGAAGATCTGAAAAATATCCTCCTGAATTCGATTCCATCCGAGATGCATTCAGCAATGGGACTATATGATTGGGGCTGGATAGAAAAACTGATAGGATCTGACGGTGCTTTGGCCGTTGCTGTTTCAGAATTCAGAGAAACTGTTTCTTGGTATATAAAAGAATTTAACAAACGAAAACGAAAAAATGATATTCAAGGCGCTGCTTCATGTCAGCGTCAGCTTCAGGATTTTCGACGGAGTGAAGAGGATAAAAGGGGCTACAATGAGTTAATTGAATTTCTTGTCCGAAACAATGTTCTGCCTAAATATGGTTTTCCTGTTGATACTGTTGAGTTATACCAGGGGATGACTGCAAACCAGGAAAAGAAACTTCAAATGGTTCGCGATCTCCAAATCGCAATTGCTGAATATGCCCCTGATTCTCAGGTTGTTGCAGACGGAAAACTTTATACAAGCCGTTACATCAGAAAGCTGCCGCAGGCAACAGGACAGGATTGGAAAGATGTCTATATTGCCCAATGTTCAAATCCATCTTGTATGACTTGGAATCAGAGAATTATCGAGCCATCAAGTGAAGGTGAAACATGTATTTCGTGCGGTGAAAAAATCGAACGGGCAAAATGGAAAAAGGCTATCGAACCAAGAAAAGGGTTTATAGCAGAGTCGAAACCCAAAGATGTCCCGCTGAGAAAACCGGAGCGTTCTTTTAAGAGCGAGGATTATTATATCGGTGACCCTATGAGAAAGGTCATGAATAAGAAAACCTTCAGGATATTTGATGATGAGAAACTGAAAATGGAAACATCAGCAAATGACTCCTTGATGGTCATCTGCAACGATCATTTCTATGTATGTGACCGCTGCGGTTATTCTATTAGCTCAGTATCCGGACAGGAAGAAAAGGATTTCAATTCTTTCGCACTAAGCTATGAGAAAAAACACAAAGCTCCATGGGGATCAGATTGCAACGGGAAACTTTATCGCAAAGAATTGTGTCATTCGTTCAAGACTGATGTTGTAAGAATCACTTTTGGTACAGTCAGGGCAAAAAGTCAGTCAACAATGCTTTCAGTAATGTATGCGTTACTTGAGGCTGCATCCAGTGTTCTCGATATTGAAAGGTCAGATATCAAAGGGTGCCTTCACAAAGTAAGATACGGGTACGGAATGATATATGAAATCATTTTGTACGACGCTGTCGCCGGGGGTGCTGGGCACGTACGCCGATTGGTTACTGATGATTGTAATGTCTTCCAAAAGGTCATCGGGAAAGCAATAGATATTACGAAAGGATGCAACTGTGATCCTTCATGCTATAACTGTCTGAGAAACTATTACAATCAGGCTATACATGACAAACTGAACCGTATAGAAGCCTATTCATTCCTCGAACATTTTTATGGTCCAGCAACAGCAATTCCGGACGACCAGTTTGAAGAAAATTTAGTAAAAACAAATGATGAAATTTCTGAAGACCAGGTAGTAATATCCAACGGATACAGCTGCAGTGATTACCAGAATTGGAATGAATTATCATACATGATTCCTGAGGAATATAAAGAAACATTCGCTGAAATGGATATTATTGGTGTTCCTTTACCTTCGGAATCTTACAGTAGGATAACAGTGCAATCAAAAAATATTAAAGTTGAATGCCTGTTTATCTGGAATAGCAAAAAAATAATGGTGTTCAATGATGACGATAACAAAATAGATATACAGGGATGGAAATGTTTATCTATCAGTGAAATAATACCATCGGTATTTGCAGAATTATTCAATGGAGTGTAGAAGTTGGATGATGATCAATTTGCTTCTTTATATGAACAAATCGGAAGAATTCCCTTCTTTGAATTAGAAGATTCAGATACTGGCGATTTTTATTATCGGGAAACAACTGAAAATGGCTTTGAAGATTCTTCTGGTGATTGGTCTGAAGAAGCAATTAATTTTTATAAACATTTCTATTATGATTCCGATTATGCATGGGAATTATTGGAAGATGAAGATGATGAATACGGTATCGCTGATATGGTCAGGTATGCTGTTGAAAAACCAGCACCAAGTGTAAAAAAGATTATTTTAGAACCTGATGAAATGGCACGAATTCACAGTTCTGATCCGGCAGAATTCTTGCGGCAGCGGAGATTAATTGCAGATCTTGCTCTTTGGGATGGATGGGATCCCGCACAATTACAGCCATATAATGATTACTTAGATGGACAAAAATGTAAATAAAAATAGAATTGAAAAAGCGTCATCTGATTGTTCATTCAACGAAATCGTGGCATCTTTAGAAGATTTCCAAGAATAAATATTAGTATAAAACTGATGGACTTAGACGAGATGGCAGTGATGTTAGTGAAAAATGGATTTTAATTAGAAAAATCTCTGACGTAATATCGGAGAAACTTGGAAAAAAATGACCTACGCCGACAATACCGCGACGATGCGGTTGAATGAAGATACTTTTGATGCGATGAAGCCATTTCTGACAGAGTACTACGGCAACCCGTCGCAGCCGTATGTATTTGCGAAAAAGCCCAGAAAAGCGATCAACGATATAAACAGCTGATCATGGGCTCAACAATACTTAAGAATGAAAATGAGAAATCTACTCGGAAGGAAAAACTGGAGAGGCAAAGAAAGGATTACAAAATGGGTGTATATCTGAATCCGGGCAATAGCGATTTTATGGAAGTACTTGGATCCAAGTATGTCGACAAAACCGGTTTAATTGGGCTCATAAATAATTCAATAAACACAAAAAGTAAATTGATATGTGTTTCACGGCCCCGGCGCTTTGGAAAATCATATGCCGCTCAAATGCTTTGTGCTTATTACGATAGAACCTGCGATTCCCATGATCTGTTTTCCGGTCTGGAGATTTCTTCAGATCAGACATATGAAAAGCATTTGAATCAATATGATGTAATCTATATAGATCTCACCGGAATAAAACCTTATGCGGATGATTTTAAGACTTTGATTCCATTTCTTAAGAAGAACATTAGTGAAGAAATCAGAGAATCTTACCCTGATGTTCGTCTTAGAAATGAGCTGCCCGGAACCCTTGTTGAAGCGGTGAAAGATTCAGCCAGAAAGTTCATCATGATCATCGACGAATGGGATGCACCCATTCGTGAAAATCCGGAAACCCAGCAAGAATATTTAGAATTTTTACGTTCTCTATTTAAAAATAGTGGAGTAACACCTAAAGTATTTGCAGCAGTTTATATGACTGGAATTCTCCCAATCAAAAAAGACGGATCACAATCAGCAATCTCTGACTTCGAAGAATTTACCATGATCAGTCCAAGAACTTATGCAAATTATGTAGGATTTACGGAAAACGAAGTCAGAAACCTTTGTGAAGAAAAAAAGGGTAACTTTGCTCTCATGAAACAGTGGTATGACGGATACAGATTTAAAGGTACAGGATCTGTATACAATCCCAATTCCGTTATGAAAGCTGCCAATTATAATGATTTTGCTGCTTATTGGACTGAGACATCCGCAGCAGAAGGATTTATGAAATATATCAGCATGGATTACAATGGTCTCAGCAAGACAATTGCCGAGTTGATCGGAGGAATCGATGTGCCGGTGAATACAGTTGGATTTGCAAACGATCTTGTGACCTTCAAAAATCGGGATGATGTGCTGACGCTTCTGATCCATTTGGGATACCTCGCATATGATTCTGAAAACAAGACAGCTCATATTCCCAATGAAGAAATCAGGCTTGAATTTCAGCGTGCAATCCGGGGCGTTGATCATGAAGCAACATTCAAACGGCTCATGGAATGCGATCAGCTATTCCTTGATACCATTCATGGGAATGAAGAAGCCGTAGCAAAGCAGATCGAAAAAATACACATGGAAGAAACGCATCCGCTGAAGTATAACCGGGAAGACTCTCTCCGTAGTGTTATCAAACTCGCGTATTATACATATAAGGATCATTACTTACAAATCGAGGAATTACCATCCGGAGACGGTTTTGCAGATGTTTTGTACCTTCCTATCACAAAGGATTATCCTGCATTGCTGATCGAACTGAAATGGGATAAAAGTGCAGAAGGCGCGATCGATCAAATATTGCAGAAGCATTATCCCAGCGCTTTGGAAAACTACGGCAGCGATATTCTGTTGGTCGGAATCTATTACAACAAAGACGCCCCTGTAGTGGAAAGAAAACATTCCTGCCGGATCACAAAGTATAATATGGCTCAGACATGAAGCAATATGGTACAATAATAAGAGAAGAGAAACCTGTCAAGGCAGAGTACAACAAGAGGGATTTAGTCCCGTCATTCCCGCCTAAAGAGAACTTTTTATGACAAAGTTCTCTTTTTTTTCATATTTCGTCATATCTTAGCAGATTACGAGGCTCAAACACAATTTTTCGGGGGCGGAAAAGCCCTTTTTTTGTTTAAATATGGCTTCTCCAGAAAGGAACCTTTCATGGATGTGTCTGACTTCCGTTATCTGCAGATAATATATACAATTTTGGCAGATCATGAATTTGAAAGAATCTCATTTTCAAATTTCCAGTTTCGTCAATTGATAATCAATGGTTTTAGAAACCTGAATATATCAATTCATATCACGGCTTCTCCCTTTGTCTTCATGATCGCCATGCGCCTGTTCTTCCCGGATTCACGGGAAGCCTATCAGACGCCGCTGGGAACTTTCTTCCTGATCCTGTCCATCGCGACAGCATGCGTCGGGTATATCGTCGGGAACAAGGTCCTGAATTCCGCGGGCAAGGTTCTTGAGATCGGTGGAGAATAAGGAGGCTTTATGAATTACATCGTTTTTGCTTTTGCGGCAGCGGCCGGTATCGCTCTGATCATGATCGGCATTCTGAGCGGAAAAACTGCCGGCAGGAAAGTGCTCCGGGAAGATGAAAACGGCTATCTTCGTCCTGTGGCTGCTAATGAATCAACTGTTTTCACTGCCATGCTCGCGGATCTTTCCAACAAGATCCGTCCGGTCGATGGAAATCTGGAGACGCGCCTGCGGAAATCCGGCTGGGTTTATCAGGGCCCGATGGAATACCATGCCAAGCGCATGACGATCGCGATCCTTTTCTTTATCATTCCTGTCGCTTTGGGGATGATCCTGAAAGGAAGCTTCCTGACGGTCGCCCTGCTCGCAACCGGAGCGGCTGTTTTTGGGTTCATAACACCGGACCGGAAGATCGTAAGCGCGACTAACGCACGGAAAAAGACGATCCAGCGGGAGATGGGGTTCGGACTTGAACAGATCTCCCTGATGCTGACATCCGGCGAACAGCTGGAAAAGGCTCTGTCATCCGCAAAGAAGACCGGGGAGTTCGGACAGATCTGCGAACATATCGCCGTAGGGAAGGCGACAAACCGTACGATCGGGGAAATTATTGATGAGATCAAGGCGGAACTGCCTGAAATCTCTGTGATGAACGAGTTTCTTGAACTGGTCCGTATGGAGAGTAAGGGGCAGAATCTTGTCGAGCCTTTCCGGGTTATGGCAATGCTTCAGCGCGACAGACTGGAAAATGAGATCATCGAGGCAGGCGGCAAGGCGAAGGTCACAGTCACGATGCTGACATCCGCGTTTGTCATGATGTCCTCGCTGTTCGTTCTGATCGGCCCGATCTTCATCATCATGCAGAATACCGGTTTCTAAAAATTCTAAGGTTGATTAAAGGTTGGCAATATAAAATCAATAATAAGGGAATGAAAAATGAACCCTGAAATAAAATTTGAATGAATATTAAAGGAAAATTTTGGAATGAAAAAGTCTTTGACCTTATTATTGATCTTTAGTTTATTACTGACAAGTGTGTCAGCCTTTGCACAGCAGGGAAACCCTCCGGAACCTCCGTCCGGCGGTATGCCGATGGGAACGCCTCCGGACGGTTTCGGAGGAGGACAGGGCGGTCCTGACGGAATGCCGATGGGAACGCCTCCGGATGGTTTTGGCGGCGGTCCCGGTGGTCCTGGCGGTATGCCCGGAGGCGGATCCAGTTTTTCCGGAGAGTATGATGCTGTCCTGACGATTGACAGTGACACTGTTCTGAATCAGGATCTTACTTCAACTGGAACCAACGAAAATGCGCTCCTGGTTACTGATGGAAAAGTCAGCCTGAATGATGTGAATGTGACACGCGTTTCTTCAGACTCAACCGGCGGAGACAACTCCAGCTTCTATGGCGTTGGAGCGGCACTGCTTGCAACAGGCGGCACCCTGACGATCGATAATGTGAATATTACGACGGATTCAGCCGGTGGCGCGGGTGTCTTCTCTTACGGAGACGGCGTGGTTTATATCAGCAACAGCACCATCAATACGGAACAGAACACATCCGGAGGCATCCATGTCGCCGGCGGCGGAAAGCTTTATGCCGCGAACCTGACGATCAATACGAACGGCGGATCAGCGGCTGCGATCCGCAGCGACCGTGGGTCCGGTACGATGATTGTTGACGGCGGTTCCTATACATCCAACGGTTCAGGGTCTCCGGCAGTTTATGTTACCGCGGATATTACCATACATAACGCGGATCTGACCGCAACCGGTTCTGAAGCGCTCTGTCTCGAAGGTCTGAACACCGTCCGGCTTTACGACAGTGTCCTGACCGGAAATATGCCTGACCTGGAACAGAACGACAACACCTGGACAGTTATCCTTTATCAGTCCATGAGTGGCGACAGCCAGATCGGTCAGGGAACCTTCACGATGGACGGCGGAAAGCTCGTCAGTCAGAACGGCGGACTATTCTACACAACCAATACCGAAAGTGTCTTTGTGATCCGCAATGTTGAAATCGAAAGTTCTGTGGACTCCGAATACTTCCTCCGTGTGACCGGAAATGCCAATCAGCGCGGCTGGGGTAAAAGCGGAGCGAACGGCGCTGACTGTGATTTCACTGCCATTGCCCAGCAAATGAATGGCGATGTGATCTGGGACAGTATTTCCACCCTGGATCTGTATCTTACTGAAGGGTCTATTTTGACCGGAGCAATCATTGATAATGAAAGCTGGGCCGGAGACAGCGGCAGCGGCTATGCCCGTGTCGTTATCGACAGTACATCTTCATGGATCGTTACCGGAAACAGCGAAGTTACTTATTTGGAATGTGCTGGAACCATTACGGATGCGGCAGGCAATATTGTTACGATTGCCGGGACAGACGGAACGGTCTTTGTTCAGGGTAACAGTGATTATTCAGTAACAGTGTCTTCCTTTACAACAGATGTGAACCTTGAGCATGCTGGAACCATCGACGCATTTGAAGAACATAACGTTTTGTAATCTAGCACAACAGGCACTCCTCTAATACATCTCCCCGAATTAGTCAGCCGCTATGCTATCAATAGGCGGCTGACATTTCTTTTTGTTTTCCCGGATCGTTTTCCGACTATCATCAGTATGTATTCCGGTTCCGGAGTATTCTCTTTCGTGAAATGTGGTATAGTTATAAATAAGTAAATTCTAACTGATTGGTTGAAAGAGAACTCTCTTCGACATTATCGTTTTCAGCATGACCTGAGAAATGGAGGATTATTATATGAGTAAAAAGGTTGTTATTTTAGGCGGCGGTGTTCTTGGAACCCAGATCGGTCTGATGTGCGCCTATTACGGATATGATACATATTTCTGGCTTCGTTCTGAATCATCCATTGGACGGACGACTCCAAAAATCGAACGCTATTCCGCGATGATGCTTTCTGATCTGGAAAAATCGAAGGCTCTCGTAGGCAATCCGATGGGCGGTTATCTTTATCCCCGCGGAATGATCACAGACTGGTCGAAGGCAACTGTTGAAAGCATTGACGCTTTGCTTGCGGAAGGGAAAAAGAACCTGAGCGAGAATATCCATATTGAACTGGATCCGAAAAAAGCCGTTGAAAGCGCCTATCTTGTGATTGAATCAATGGCTGAAGAACCTGCAGCGAAAATTGCTGTCTACGAAAAGTTCAGAGACTTGCTAGATCCCGAAACGATTCTCTGCACGAATTCTTCAACACTCCTTCCGAGCATGTTCGCTGAACATACCGGACGTCCGGAGAAATACTGCTCTCTGCATTTTGCCAATACCATCTGGAAGAACAATACGGCTGAAATCATGGGACATCCCGGAACGGATGGCAATGTCTATAATGAGGTGGTAAAATTCGCAGCCAGCATCGGAATGGTACCGCTTCAACTTCACAAAGAACAGCCAGGGTATATTCTCAACTCCATGCTGGTTCCCTTCCTGACCTCCGCACAGGCATTGTGGGCGAATGAAGTCGCCGATCCTCAGACGATCGACCTGACATGGAAACTGGCGACCGGCGCTCCGAAGGGACCATTTGAGATCCTTGACATTGTCGGGTTGGAAACAGCGTATAACATCAACCAAATGAAACCGGTAGCTCATGAGGAAGGAACGCTTGAGTACCGGATGGGTAAGATGCTGAAGGAGAAAATCGACAAAGGTGAAACCGGCATCAACGCCGGAAAAGGTTTCTACGATTATAAGAAACAGTAAAATCATGCCATATCAGCAATAACGAAAACGGCTTTGATTTTACTGCTGGATAAGCATGAGGGAGCTTTATTTAATATAAGGCCCCTTCATAATCTGTAGTAAAATGAGACATGAGCATTGCTCATAAACTTCAACAATACGGAGGGAACAATGGAAGGATATTGTGTAAAGTGTAAGGCAAAGCGTGAGATCCAGAATCCCGTCGCCGATTTCAACAAGCGCGGCAGCGCTGTCGTTTATGGCACCTGCCCTGAATGCGGAACCAAGATCTACCGCATCGGCCGCACTGAACTTCATGAGGGAATGGAAGCCCCCAAGAAATAATCCGGATTTTTATATCTGACAGAAACATTCCTGGAAACGGAATACGCATCAGTCGTATTTCTATTTCGGGTTTGTTTTTTAAATTCCCTGGTTCGGTATAATATACTGGGGAGTGGCAATGATCTGCATTACAGGCGACACACATGGATTCAACGATATAGACAAGCTTGTTCTGAACAAGACGCTGGCTTCGCTGTCTGAGAATGATTATCTGCTGATCACTGGTGATTTCGGCGGAGTCTGGGACGGCGGAATGCATGACGAGGATATTCTGGATTATTATTCAATAAAGCCTTATACGACCTTATTCATCGATGGGAACCATGAGAATTTCGACCTTCTGAACAGCTGTCCCGTTGAAATGTGGAACGGCGGAAAGATCCACAGAGTCACGGACAAAGTGTTTCATCTGATGCGCGGTCAGGTATTCAATATAGATGGCAGGAGCATCTTCACTTTCGGCGGAGGCCTGAGCATCGACAAGGCTTGCCGGACAATCGGGAAAAGCTGGTGGCCAGAAGAGGAACCGTCTGAGGAAGAATGCACGGAAGCAATGGAAAACCTTGAGAAAAACGGATTTCTCGTCGATTATATTGTTATTGAATGGCTGATTCAAGAGTTCAGTCAGTTCGCGGATCTCGATATTGATCTCTGGTACCTGGCCTTTTCCGATAGAGATAATGAAGCTGCAGTGCAGAAGTTGTATTCACAGGTAATTAAAACGGGAATGGTCAGCGGAACTCCAACTGTTTTTCTGAATTACATTGATTCAAACTACATGTTTGATGCTGCTTCTTTGGATTCATACATCGAGAAAATTCGGATGAGTGAATATCGGATTCAGGAATGTCCTGATGTCGTTATTGAAGAAGGTAAAACATATACAGCAGTACTTGAAACAGAGATTGGCGACATCCATGTGGAACTGTTCCCGGATACTGCTCCCAATGCTGTGAACAGCTTCATTTATCTAGCAGAATCCGGTTGGTTTGACGGAATTACACTGGTTCAGAGTAATGATGAATCAATTTGGAACGCGGAAAGTGTCGTCGAACCCGGTTACAGCTTTGATATTGAATATGATAGATCAAAAACAATTGATGGGCCTGGATTTATTGGAATTGATAGTTCTTCTTTTGAACAGAACCCTGCCAGATTTTTCATAACAGATAATATCCGTGGCTATTACGAACAAAGAATTCGGGAAGATTGTAGCGGCTTGGGTATTACGGAGGAAGCCTTTGATAAGTATGTTGATGAAAAGATACTGAGGTTTTCAAAAGCCAATACGATTTTTGCTCGAATAGTTGATAGAGACATTCAAAAAATGATTCAACATCTAGAAGATTTGAACATCATAGACATTATCATAGAAACAAACTAAATTCTAGATCACATTTTTTATGTAAACAGCCTCGATATGGATCTTGCTGACTATTTGAATGAACAGGGGTTTATCAGCCGGACGGGCCGCCCTTTTCGTGATGATACACTACGAGGTATGCTTGAAAACCCTATTTATATTGGCATTATTGAATATCAGGGAACCAAAAAAGATACTTATCTCACATATCCAGGTAAGCATGAACCACTGATTTCATCAGAACTCTTTAACCAGGTCGCTGCGGTACGTGAAAGAAGAGGACCGGGTATAACAAGAACAAAATACGATGCTGAAAGCCTGAAAGCTAGGTATATGGTTCAGAACCTAGTATGTTGTGAAACATGTCGTAGAAGATTACGAGTTTTCTCTACAGAATGGTCCTGTAATTATAAAGATTACTCAGATGAAAGAGGACTTGAATGCAAGGATGACGGCAAACAAATTCAGGCTCCATTTCTTGATAACCTTGTTTCAAATTTTGTTTCGTCAATCAATCTGCCAAGGAATTGGATAGATCAAATTATCGCAAGAGGATCAGAAACTGACACCTGTCGTGAGCTAAAAGAACAGATAACGAGAGTCAGAAATCGAATGGAGCGGCGCCGTGATGCATATACTGTCTCCGGAGTTCACCAGAATTTTGAAAAATATGAACGTGACCAAAAAGCTGATCAGCAGCTGATTGATGAACTTACTCAAAAACTTCCCAAGGATTCGGTTGCAATTAATACCCGAATCACGTTAACAACATCTCTTCTTGATTTGTTTATCATAACATCTCGTAAAATCAAGGCTTGCGGAGTAGAATAATCACCATGAATGAAGAAAAAAACTACAAAAAAACAAAACTTGCCTGCTATCTTGGTTTCGTCACACAGGCAATCGTAGCAAATTTTATTCCTTTGCTATTTCTAACGTTTTACAAGACCTATGGCATTTCCTATGCTGATCTTGCATTGATCCCGCTGACATTTTTTCTGACGCAGCTGATCGTGGATTTTTTCTGCGCAAAATTTGTGGACCGGATCGGTTACAGGAAAAGCATCGTCATCTCACAGATCCTGGCTGGGGCTGGGCTGGTCATGCTCTCTTTTGTTCCGGACCTTTTTCCCCGTCCCTTTGAGGGAATTCTGCTTTGTGTGATCATTTACGCGATCGGCAGTGGATTGATCGAAGTGCTTTGCAGTCCAATCATCGAAGCCTGTCCGTTTGAAGGAAAAGCCGGTATGATGAGCCTGCTGCATTCCTTCTATTGCTGGGGCGCCGTGGGTACGATCCTTCTGTCAACAGTCTTTTTCACGATATTCGGCACTGAAAACTGGCGCATATTGTCCTGCTTATGGGCTGTAATTCCGCTGTACAACATTACCAATTTTGCAGTCTGTCCGATTGAACCAATCGTCAATGAAGGCAAGAGTATGACCATCGGACAGCTGTTGAAAACGAAAATATTCTGGCTTTTTGTCGTGCTGATGGTGTGCGCGGGGGCATCTGAGCTATCCATGGCACAATGGGCTTCTGCTTTCGCGGAATCCGCGCTGGGGGTAACAAAGACCACCGGCGATTTGCTGGGCCCTTGTGGGTTTGCGGTATTCATGGGATTCAGCCGGGTATGGTACGGGAAATATTGTGAAAAAGTGGATTTGTCCGGCTTTATGATTGCTTCCGGTGTGCTGTGCCTGTGCAGTTACCTGTTGGCTGCGTTTGCCAAATGGCCTGTCATGGGTCTGATCGGCTGTATGCTGTGCGGTTTCTCTGTAGGTATTATGTGGCCCGGTTCCATCAGTATATCATCCGCAAAGCTCCCCAAGGGTGGTACGGCCTTATTCGCCTTTCTGGCTTTGGCAGGTGATTTAGGCGGCGCAGCCGGACCTGCTATTGTGGGAAGTGTATCTCACCTGATGGGGGAAAACATCCAGGCGGGAATCCTTGCGGGTATTTTCTTCCCGATCGTTTTGGTGCTGAGTGTAATGGCGGTCAAACGGCAGAACTGAGAACACAAAACAAAAAAACAATAAACAAAAGGAAAAGGGCCTGAAATCCAAGCCCTTTTCTTTTTGTTTTGAATTATTTATTTTATATTCAGAGCTTCCGAACCAGAGCGGCCATCTCCTCTGTGCAGTCTTCCGCCTGCGGAAATTCACCGGTGTGTTCCCAAAATGCATGCCCCATACCTTTGTATTCAACAAAGCGGACGGGAATGCCGGCTTCTGCCAGTTTCTGCCCATAGAGTTCATCCTGAATGCGGAGGTAGTCATATTCTCCCACAGCAATGAAAGTGGGCGGGAAACAGCTGTAATCTTTCGCATCACCGATCGAAGCACGCGGATCATGGATCTGGCTCTCATTTTCTACATACAAAGCGGTAGTAAATGGAACCATGTTCCGGATGTCGTTGATTAATTCCATCTTGATCTCAACATCTTCCCGGAGATCATACTGATCCAGTGACCATCCGATCTCTTCTTCAGTGCGGTTGAATGCACCGGGATAGAGCAGCAACTGCAGCTTGATGAGCTTTTCTTCGTCCAGAACGCAGCAGGCAGCTGACAAATTTCCGCCGGCTGAGTCACCGGAAACAGCGATTTTTTCCGGATCAATACCCAGCTCTTCGGCATGGTCATGGACCCAGCGTACGGTCTGATAGCATTGGGTGACCTGGTGTGGGAATTTGTGCTCCGGTGCCAGGTCATAATCGACACTGACGACTACCGCATCAGCTTTATCAGCCAGAGACTTGCAGGCATTTTCAATCACACGGGCTGTACCGCCAAAAAAACCACCGCCATGGATGTAGACCACAACCGGTTTCGGACTCTTGCCCTTTTGCGGTGTATAGATCAGGATCGGAAGATCTCCCGCACCGGTTGTGATGACCTGGATTTCGGTCGTGACATCATGGCTGAGGTCTACGCTGACACAGCCCATGGATGTGCGAATCGCATGAATCTCCGCTCCTGTCAGATGTGCCGGGTCTTTGATGTTTGGTCCGGTCGGTTTGACGCGGAACCAATGGGCTTCTCTCGGATCGACCGTTCCGGGTTCGGAACTTTCCGGAACCGGTTTCACGCAGATTTCCAAAGCGCCCTTGCGGATGAGTTCTCCCTTTTCCCTGAGAACCTTCAGGCATTCATCATAAAGCATAGCATCCCCCTTTATTTGTTCGAGCTGTACTTCCGCATGTCGATGGAGACGGCGATGATAATGATCAGGCCTTTGACAACCCACTGCCAATAGGAGGACAGACCGATAAAGGTCAGACCGTAATTGATCACGTTGAAAATGATCACCCCCAGAAAAACACCGATCACGGAACCGACACCGCCGGTCATGGAACATCCTCCGACGATACAGGAAGCAATTGCGTCCATTTCATAGCCATTCCCGTAGGAGCTGTTGGCGGAACCGGTACGGGCAGCTTCCAGTGCACCGGCCAGACCGTAACAGGCACCGGCCAGACCAAAGGTGATCATCTGGATTTTGAAGACGTTGATACCGGAGACACGGGCAGCTTCAGCATTGGAGCCAACGGAGAAAATCTCACGCCCGAGTGTGGTTTTTGTCAGCAGAACATGGACGATGATGCACATTCCCAGCGCGAAGAACACGATGATCGGAATTCCGGCAATGTTTCCGGAACCGAGATTGGTGAAGTTCTTCAGGAAACCGCCCAGAGGCTGGGAATTGTTCGGTGGTTTGTTGCACAGCAGCAGGTTCGTGCCGTAAACGACCATCATCCAGCCCAGCGTTGCCAGAAAGGCCGGGACCTTCAGCTTGGAAACGGTAAAACCGTTGAGCAGACCTACGATCAGACCGACAAGGACCGCGGCGAAAATCGGAACGATCGGCGGTAATTCCGGCAGGTTCCAGAATTTGATATAATAGTCAGCTTTCTGGGCCAGAGATCCGGCAATCACAGCGGTCAGACCGACCGTACGTCCGCCCGAGAGGTCTGCCGACCCTGAAATCAGGATGAACAGACAACCCAGTGCCACAATGATACGGGTCGAACTCTGCATCAGAATGTCGCGCAGAACACGCCATGAGAAAAACTTCGGTGACATGCTGCCGATAACGATGACCATCAGGATCATGATGAAATAAAGCGCATAGTTCGACAGAATATTTTTGATGTTGAATTTTTTAGTTTGCATCCGTTGTTACTCCGCTTTTTTGATAAGTACTTGCGAGGTACATCACCTTTTCGTCAGTAGCATCTTTCCCATCCAGAATACCGGACAGGTGCCCTTCACACATGACCGCGATCCGGTCAGACATGCCCAGCAGTTCGGGCATTTCCGAGCTGATCATGATCACGGCTTTCCCTTCCTGTGCCATTTGCTCCATCAGGCTGTAGATCTCATACTTGGCACCGACATCGATACCCCGTGTTGGTTCGTCCAGAATCAGGATTTGGGGTGTGAGGAGCATCCAGCGGGCAAGGACTGCCTTTTGCTGGTTTCCACCGGAAAGATTTTGGATCTCAGCTTTCAGACTGGGTGTTTTGATCTCAAAGGTTTTTACGAACTGCTCTGCGTCTTTCTGACGTTTTTTGTTGTTCAGGAACAGGCCGTTGGTGTAGCTGCTGTGATCGGCAGTCTGTTTGGCAACGGTCACGTTTTCCAATACGCTGATTTTCGGGAAGATACCTGAAACGCGACGTTCTTCCGTCAGCAGCGCCATGGAGTGGCGAATGGCATCTTCCGGAGAATTGATCTCGACCTTTTGCCCGTCAATCGTCACTTCACCCGAGGCCTTTTTGCGAAGCCCAAAGATGGTTTCGACCAGTTCTGTCCGCTGGGCACCGACCAGTCCGCCGATACCAAGAATTTCTCCTTTGTGGAGCGTGAAGCTGATATCTTTGAAGCTGTGCGGATTTGCGGATGTGAGGTGAGAAACCTCCATTTTTACCTCGCCCGGTTTGTGTTTTTTCGACGGAAAACGGTTGCTCATCTCTCGTCCGACCATGCGTTTGACAATGGTATCCATGTCCAGCTCACTTGCCGGCCAGTCACCGACAAGCTGTCCGTCGCGCATGATGGTGACATCATCGGAAATTCTCAAGATCTCATCGATCTTGTGCGAGATGTAGATGATGGAAACACCCTTTTGTGTCAGACGGGCGATCAGCTTGAAGAGCAGTTCCGTTTCTGTTTCTGTCAGTGAGGATGTGGGTTCATCCATGATGATGATCTTCGCATTAAAGGAGACGGAACGAGCGATTTCAATGAGCTGGCAGTGCGAAGTTGAAAGGTTCTGAACCTTCGTTTTCGGGTCAATGGGAATTTCAAGATCGTCCAACAGCTCTTTGGTCTGCTTATAGAGCTGTTTCCAATCGACCCATTGTACACCCAGCGTATTGTGATGAGGCAGGCGGCCCACCCAGACGTTTTCCATGACGGTAAGTGCCCGCATCGGCTGCAGTTCCTGATGGATCATCGCGATACCGTTTTCCAGTGCGTTGGCGGGACCGGAAAAAACGACCTTCTTTCCGTTGACAAAAATCTCTCCATTGTCAGGCTGGTAGATCCCGAAGGCACACTTCATCAGGGTCGATTTTCCTGCTCCGTTTTCGCCCATTAATGCATGGACTTTCCCGGGCTTTACCGCGAATGAGACGTTGTCCAATGCTTTTACGCCGGGAAAGGATTTGCTGATTTTTTTCAGTTCAAGAATATATCTGGAATCCTCCATCGGATTCTTCCTTTCCATTCAAGAAACAGCCGGGAACCAGGTCCCGGCTGTCAGTCATTGAATTAATTTGATTAGAAAGTTGGGTCGGTGATATCGTAGGCAGCTTCTTCGAGGTTATCCTTGGTGATGCCGACGTAATTGATCCAGACACGATGGCCTTCCACTTCAACGCCTTCCATATCCAGTGTTTCAGTGTTAACTTCCTGACCGTTTTCGAGCAGCCACATGACTTTGTAGATGGCCTTACCGAGCTTGACAGGGTTGTTCAGTGCGGTGACCAGCATGGTTCCTTCTTCGACAGCTTCGCAGCCGACGACAGTGGCGTCAACACCGCAGACGGGGATGAAGGAAGCTTCATCTTGGAAGAAACCGCCAGCTTTCAGAGCTTCGATAGCACCGAGGGCCATATCGTCGTTGCAGGCGAAAACCACATCGATGTCATCACCGTAGTTTGCCAGCAGAGCGGCAACCATTTCCTGAGCCTTACCGCGGTTGTATTCAGCGATCACTTCACCGCCGATGCGGTTGGTTTCGATGCCGGCTTCTTCACAGGCAGCGACGGAATATTCAGCACGAACCTGGGTGTCATAGTGCCAGGTGAAACCAAGCAGCATGATGTAGTCAAGTTTCCCGTTGCCGTTGCGGTCAGCTTCCGGATGGGAAGTCCAGTAATCAACGACGGCTTTCCCCATCATGGTACCGGACATTTCAGCACGGGAGGTGACGAGGTACAGGTTTTCGTAGTTTTCGAAATCTTCATCGGACGGGGAGTCGGTGTTGGCGAAGATCATGGTCACGCCTTCTTCTTTACCCTGTTCGCAGATCTCACTGATGCCGGCGGTGTTGATGTTGTTTAGCACGAGGTATTTTACGCCGTTGGTGTACATGTTGTTCAGATTGTTGGTCTGGGTGGCTGCATCATTCATGGAGTCGGCGTCGATGATCTCGATGGTGCCGTCAGCGGCAGCGGTGTTGAGCAGGGTCTGCCGGGCATTCTGAATGAATGTATCGGCAAAGTTGTACCAAATCACGCCGGCGACAGGAGCGTCATCAGCGAAAACGGCCGGAACAAGAGCCAGCATTGAAACGACAAGCAGGAATAATAATGCTTTTTTCATGGGTAATCCTTTACAATAGATTAAAATGAGATGATAATCGGTACGTCCGATTTCAACGCCCATATTTTAATTAGATATGGCTATCTTTTGAAGTGTATATATGCGGAAACATAAGTGACAATCATCACTTTTTTAGGGTAACGCTGATTAATAACCCTTTTTTGAACATTAAGCAGACGGATAGTTAACAGGTCAACTTTTAGGGATAGTGGGGAAGCTTATAAAAGTATAATATTCTTCTGATAAGGAACTATAAAGCTGATTGTATATTAGGCTATAAAAAGAGAAACGGATGATGCTTTCTTGGAAGTTTTAGAAGTAAGTATCTTTCAAATTGTATACTTATGGTAAAATAAATTTGAGAGTAATTCCTCGTAAAAATAGTTCTCTTTGGGGAAAATCACCCCCGTCATTCCCGCACAAGGTAACTTTTTCAAAAAGTTACCTTTTTTGATTAACAACTACACATTTTCAAGCAAAAATGAGCAAAATTTCAGTAAAATCAACGAAATTTTGCTAATTTTTTGTTAAAAATCACCTTATTGTTAAATGTTACTTTATGGGTAAATAATGCTCCTTCGTACCCGCTATCTCGGACTTGACAGCAATACGTCATAATTCCACCTTTCCTTAATCTTTAAAGCATTTTCACTATATGCATGAAGATCGAATGAGCTTATTATGTGTTATAGTCGAGAGGTTTTTCTTTACAATCTAACAATTATTATCTGATGTTTTACTTTTCTAAGATGGTGATGCAAGAGAATACATTTTCAGAGTTCTTTACGGTTCTTTCATAAAAAATTAAGAATCATTTGATAAGATAAAAAATAATGGATACGGGTCCACAGAGACACCGAATTTCGTCAAAGAGACTGTTTATATTACAAACAGCCAACATACAGTTCATTTTACTAACCTGTAATAAAAATGAAGAAACGAGAACTTATGAATTTTAAAAATTCTACAGAGACAATTCTCTCATTTGACAAGCTTTTCTGGATATTTCTTGCCGGCAGTTTTCTGGGAGTTATCGTCGAAGGGCTTTATAGTGTTTGGGTCAACGGATACTGGGAAAGCCATGTTGTAACAGTCTGGGGCTGGTTTAATCTGCTGTATGGCATCGGTGCGCTTGGCTTTTATTACGGTGCTGCAAAATTAAAAGACAGATCTCTGGCAATGCAGGTCTTCATAATGACAGCAATTGCAACGATCGTTGAACTGGTGTGCGGAATTCTGCTGAAACACGTTTTGGGAATGAGAGCGTGGAATTATTCAACCCGTTTCATGAATATTGACGGGTTTATCTGTCCGGCATTTTCTCTTGCCTGGGGGTTCATGGCATTGATATTCAGTCTCTCCTTTCGAAGAATAAGCCATATACTTGATAAGATCGAACATCCCCGGATACATATAGCTGCTGTTGTTCTGAGCATAGTATTGGGTTTGAATTACTGTTTTGCATCGGCCGCAATCGTACGATGGAGTGATCGTCATTATGGATTTAGGCCTGAAACCCGGCTTGGTTCTTATCTGGATCGTTCTATGAATGATGAATGGATGAGCTCAAGATTTATGGATTGGTATTTTGTTGATGAACTTGAGGAAAGTGCCTCGCAGGAATAATTCTTTCTGCAAAAAAATAAGGTGAATCAACATTTATTCGAAGAATACAATAATCTGTAATAAGGTGTCTTTCTGCTGTCTTTCGATAATCAGGTAAAATAAAAAAACAAAAATAAAAATAAAATAATGGTCACCGGAGGACAGAGTGCCGCAGCACTGGGGATCGCAGGCAGCAGCCTGCAGGCCGCCTGTCGGATAAGGTGCCGGGTGCGCTCGGAACAAAAGGCTTGATTGATCAAGCCTTCTGTTACCGGGCTTTTTTATTTTTTCAGAATTATAAGAAGCACAACCTGGACCATTATTACTGAAAACAAACTAAAAGGAAGGAACTGAAATGTTAAAACTAAGCAAATTCTTGATACCGTACAAAAGGAAAATCTTATTTATGCTTGTGATGCTGTTTTTTCAGGTCTCGGGCACGTTGTATCTTCCCACACTAACTGCCGAGATCGTGAATAATGGCATCGTAAAAGGTGATATAGACTTTGTATGGAAGACCGGATGCCTGATGCTGATCACTGCGATTCTGACAGCAGGAATTTCCATTCTGGCAACATATTTGTCGATATCAGCCTTTTCTGCAGTGGGCAGAGATATCAGAAACAGTCTTTTTAGAAAGTCACAGGAGCTTTCGATCAGCGAATTTAATAGCTTTGGCCCGGCATCTATGATCACACGCTGTACGCACGATGTGGAACAGGTTCAGGAAGCATATATGGAAGCGATCGAAATGCTTCTTCCTGCTCCGGTCATGGCAATAGCAGGACTTGTTCTTGCGTTCCGCAAGAGCACTTCGCTTGCATTGCTGATCGCTGTTTCCACGTTTACCATCTGTGTTTTAATGTTCCTTTTTAACGCGAGAGCGATCCGGTTGTTCAATAAGCTTCAAAAGATGCTGGATGGAATTAACAGAAATCTGCGGGAGATCCTGACAGGCATGCGAGACATACGCGCTTACAACAGAGAACTCTATGAACAGGAAAGAACAGACCGGGTGTTTGAAAACTTCTCCGTATTAGCTGTTGATGTGAATCGCTTATTCTCGTTTTTAATGCCTTTGATCCTGGCAGTAATGAATATCTGTACAATACTGATCATCATCATTGGAGGGAACAGTATTGGAGCAGGCAAAATGGAGATTGGCGATATCATGGCGATGATCGAATACGCGGCTTTGATACTGATGAACATGACTATGGGAATCATGGTATTCATGGATATGCCCCAAGCCCAAACCTGTGCGGAACGAATCCGTGAAGTTCTGGAATGCCGGAAAACCCAACCACATGAGAATGAGCCGGAGTACAGCCACCTTTTGGGAGAGAAAATCAGACGGCTTGTTTTTTGCAGCGTCAGTTTTCGTTATAAAGATGCAGATGAAGCGGTACTGTCTGATATCAGTTTCACAGCAGAAGCCGGAAAAACGACCGCTGTCATTGGATGTACCGGAAGCGGCAAGACGACACTTGTGAACCTGATTCCCCGGTTTTTCGATTATCAGAGCGGAACGATATTTATAAACGATACGGATATCAAACAAATACCGTTGGTCGAGCTCAGAAAACATATTGGTTTTGTACCGCAGAAATCATACCTTTTCAGCGGAACGATACAGGATATCTTCCGTTGCGGAAAGGAAGATGCCACGGAAGAAGAGATGCGTCACGCAGCGAAGACCGCTCAAATCGATGAGTTCATTAACGGGCTGGAAGATGGATACAAAACAAAAGTATCACAGGGCGGCACTAATTTTTCCGGAGGACAGAGGCAGCGTTTTGCCATAGCAAGAGCACTGGTGAGAAAACCGGATATATACATTTTTGATGACAGCTTTTCCGCTCTGGATTTTAAGACAGATCTCATGCTTCGCACCACGTTGAAAAACGAGGTCGGAAATGCGATCGTAATCATAATAGCACAGAGAATCAGCACGATCGTGGATGCGGATCAGATCATTGTTCTTGACAAAGGCCGTATAACAGGAATCGGAACCCATCAAAAACTGATACAGAACTGTGAAACATACAGACAGATCGCCCGGTCACAACTCAGGGAGGATGAACCTTTATGAGTGAGAGAATCGATGTTCATGAAAATCAAGCAGATGTTTTCGGGCCTGATATCACCATCGAAAAGGCTAAAAACTCCCGAAAGACAATTCTTCGTCTTATGTCTTGTCTTTTGAAACAGAAATGGAAGCTTCTGCTGGTAGTCATCTGTATTTTTGCAAGTTCTTTGTTTGAGATTTTTTCACCCAAAGTTCTCGGCATTGCCATAAATGAAATATATGAAGGAGTCAGAAATGCCGCTCTGAACGCTAAGCCTTTCCGTGTCGGCTTCGAGAATCTGGGGGCTGTGCTTTCAGCTCTCCTTGGTCTTTATTTCCTTCAGTCTGTTTTCAGCTATATCCAGCAGATGACGATGACGACTGTATCCCAAACACTCACACTTTCTCTGCGTAAGCAAATCAGTGAGAAACTGACCAGGCTGCCGCTCAGGTATTTTGACAGCCATCAGAAAGGGGAAATACTCAGCCGCATCACAAATGACATAGAAAAACTGGCAGATACAATGGATGAAAGTCTGACTCAGCTGATCTCTTCCGTTATCGGTATTACCGGAGCTCTTGTCATGATGGTGATAATAAGTCCGGTTCTTGCGCTGATATCATTGGGTACTATTGGTCTCAGTATAGCAATCGCATTCAAAATTGCATCCAAAACCGAACAAAGTTTTGCGGATAATCAGGAGATTCTGGGAAAACTAAATGGCAGCATAGAAGATGTATTTACCGGGAACCTTGTCGTCAAGGCTTTTGGTCTGGAAAATAAGATGACTGAAGAGAATGAACGGTTGAATGAATATCTTTACCGGTCCGGGACGAAAGCAGCGTTTTTATCGTATATTGTCAACCCGTTGGTACGCATGGTCAATCACCTCGGTTATGTGATAATTGCTGTAAGGGGTGTGATTCAGGTCATGAAAGGAAAAATCTCTGTCGGAGACATTCAGGCTTTTATTCAGTATGTTAACCAGATTTCTGAACCTGTAACAGATATCTCATACACGATCAATAAGATTCAGGGCGCAATAGCTGCCGCAGAACGGGTATTCGAAATGTTGGATGAACAGGAAGAAGAGCCTGATCCCGCAGTACCGGTCCTTCCTGATGATCCCCGGGGGAACGTCCGTTTTGAACATATACGCTTTGGGTACAGCGACGAAAAAATATTAATGGAAGATGTATCCATCGATGCAAAAGCCGGAAGCAAAGTCGCTATCGTTGGGCCTACCGGAGCAGGAAAAACAACGCTTGTGAATCTCCTTATGCGTTTCTATGATCTCAAGGGGGGACGCATCACACTGGATGGCGTGGACATTGTTGATATGGGAAGGGGAGAACTCCGATCCCTTACAGCAATGGTTCTGCAGGACAGCTGGCTGTTTGGTGGAACCATTATGGAAAATATTGCTTATGGACACGAAGGGGCATCCGATGAAGCTGTTTATGAAGCATCAAAGGCTGCCTGTGCGGATCATTTTATCCGCACACTTCCGTTCGGATACAATACGGTTCTGAATGAAGAGATAGACAGCTTGTCTCAGGGACAGCGTCAGCTCATAACCATTGCCCGTGCAATTCTCGCTGATCCTATGATACTGATACTGGATGAAGCGACCTCCAGCGTTGATACAAAGACAGAGCTTGAGATTCAGAAGGCTATGGATGTTTTGATGAAAGGCAGGACCAGTTTTGTAATAGCTCACCGCCTGTCGACCATACGTAATGCGGACTGTATACTGGTTATGAAAGAAGGCTCGATCATAGAACAGGGGACTCATGAGGAATTGATGAGGAAAAATGGGTTTTATACCGATCTGTACAACAGTCAGTTTGCCTTATGACCTCATAACGACTGTCTGAATACTCTGTGTTTGACACCCAAATCGTCTTCTAAACAAAATCTGCAGCAATTGAACCGCTGCAGATTTGTTTGTTTAGGAGAATATATGAATTTTACTTATCCCTCTAATCTGGTTTTATAATTTTCCCTTCGCTTACCTCCTTCATCAATTTATAAGTTTAGAATATCAGAGAAAACTTAATTTTTTCACGCAACAATTCTGAAGAAATATGAAAAACCGGTATCTTATATTTTTCTTCTTCGATAGTTTGCAGCAAATCCAAGTACAGAAAGCATCATTACGAAACTCAGCCCCATCTTCAGCGTATTTCTGCGTATTGTATTATGTTTTATAATTTTCTGTTTTTCAAAATAAGCGTTCATCTGTGCGATCCAATCTTCAGGCGAATCTTCTTCATCCTTCCGTTCAACATCACCAACATCATCCGATCCCATAGTCAGAAGGTTTATGTTTTCAGCATTAATCAGCACTTCAGGCTTAAGCTTTTGACCTTCCAGTGTGGATGGAATTGTACCATTCAGCTGTCCGCGTATACTCTCACCCCGCAGTTTTACAGCTTCTTTAAACATGGCAGCTGCAGCATCATACTTTTCATAAGTATATAACGCATTTGGATCGGTTTTTATCAGACTATCAATCAGATTTCTTGTTCTGGCATAAAAAACATCAAATTTTCCGCCGAGAATATATCTGTCTATCAGCTGCCGGTAATATTGATGGTATAAATTACAATATTTTTCATTCTGCAGAATCCCATCAAAGAAAGAGGAGAGAGCCTAGGAATCATCAATTGGAAAATTGATCATAGCCTTTGCCGTTTCAACAGTGCCCTGCTCCATCTCATAACCGCCAAAACACAGGTTGTAATCCCACGGAATAAGGTTCAGGCGTCCTTCTGTCTCATACAGATAATAATTATGAGCCCCATCTCCGCTAAGGCTGTCATTGTTTACGGAAAAATTATGTACAGCCATATAGCGTACTATATTATCAATATCCATATATTTTTCAATATTGTTCTTTTCAGATATGTTTTTCAGAGCCTCTATTACACCGCGATGATCAGTTTCGTCTGTTTTATTTTTCTGATTCGGCCAGATTCCCCAGTAGCTGGCAGGATCATCATCAAGGTATTTCAGATCCGCACCCCCTTCACCGTCATATTCATTTATATCATCCGAATTGGCTGTATCAGTATTCACAGCATCGGCTTCTGTCATCAGCTTCTGCATATCCTCTATGGCCCATTCGCTGTCAGATTCCTGACCTTTGCCTGCCCCGGGTTTATAGAGAGCGCCTTTTTGACTCCCATAGTTTCTGGACAGAAAAGAATCTTCGACCTCCTCCAGTGCCAGATATAAACCCCAGAAATTTCCATTTATTGTGATCCGGGCATAATTATAAAGCGATGCATCAGCTCCAAGATACCTGAACATGTCATAGACAAATGCTTCTTTCATGTTTGTTGCATCGCCATAGTTATTATTCAGACAGAGTTTATCAAGTCCGAAACATTTCTGCCCATCCACAAACTTATCAAATTCAAGCTTGAAACTGTAGCGGTTACTGTTCGGTGCCATGGCAATGCTGCTGAGACTGGAATCCCCTTTTGCCCGGATTCCCACATTATAAAATCTTGTTCCGTTTACGATAACATCACAGCTTTCCCATTTCTTTTCCGATGCGTTTTTTAATATACTTGTCCACTGATCAGGATCCATAATAATGTCTATCGTGATCGGTTTTGAAGTATCAAATAATTTTTTCTCATACTCCTGAAACGTACCGGTATCCTGTGATACTCTCGCATTCCGTGTGGGATTGGAGAGCATCAACAGGCTTAAGACAATCGCTGTCAACATTGAAAAGAATATGATCTTATCGATGTATTTCGAAGAAATCATTTGGCCTCCCTCACGACATATATTCTCCGTTATAGCTCACAAGGACTGCATTCTTTACACCTTCTACTGCATAAAGATCGTATACAAATCCCGTATCGGAATCCTTCAGGCGAATCTCTGCTGTTACCTCTGAGCCATTATCCGAGATACTTTTGGTCTTGACGACACAATGATCGACAGATTTTTGAAGAACTATAAGGGCACTTTCTTCTGATTTCCGGTCTTTACATGTAAGCACGACGATATATGGATTCAGACGTATCTTACGATTAGAAAAGAGCAGAAGCATCAAACCAATAATGATAGAACCCGCAACAGCCATCGGAAACATTCCTGCGCCAATAACAATTCCAGCCGCAAGACTCCAGAAAAGATAAACGATTTCGATAGGTTCCTTTATTGCAGTCCTGAAGCGCACGATTGATAGTGCACCGACCATCCCCAGAGACAGAACTACATTTGAGGTAACAGCCATGATCACAAGTGTAGTAACCATGGTCAGTCCCGGAAGCGTCATCGCAAAACCCGCTGAATACATCACACCGGAAAATGTCTTTTTATAAATATAAAAAATAAACAAGCCAAGTACTGTTGCGAACAACAGAGCGATTACCGTATCAGTCAACGAAAATGTCTTTACATTTTCTAAAAAAGAAGACTTGAAGATATCATTAAAAGTCATTGTGAATATCCTTTCATTTATTGCAAAATTTTTTATTATCCGAACCGGCGGCATATGCCGTATTTGGAAAAAGCGGTTTGACGTACCGATCCTAACTGGAGCAGCATGGAAATCAGCTCCGGCAAAAACTCATCATATTTAACCTCGAGTATCATGTGTCCGGGTTCCATCCGCGCGTCAATATCCTCTGCTGGCCTATCTGACAGGATTGGGTGATTCATTGAAGTTCTGATCCTGGAATCAAAAGTCACTCTTACATTCCCGGGAGAATATATATACGGTTCTCTCATATACGAGACCAAAACTCTTGGTTTATTCAGAAGAATGCGGGTTTTGACATAAAACTCCCGGACAAGATTATCTTCGCTGTTTTTCATCCAATTGACATCTCCTTCCAGGATCTTTTCAAATTCCGAATTTGACAGAGATGTGGCATGTTTTAGACACAGGTCATTTACCTTCTGTTTTTTTTCAAGCTTCAACTTTGTCATATTATCGTTATACCAGCGGATACGAAATTTTTCCCGCATTTGAACGCCGTCAATCTTTTCCTTCAGAGCTTTATCAAGATAATTATCGAAATAAACGCTGTGGATAAGGTATCTCCCATCCTCTCCGGCAAATTTATCCTTCTTCATAACCGCTCCAAGCCGCGGAATCATTTCCAGGTATTGATGATATGAAATATCATATTTAAGCTCATGTCTGAAATGATTTCTTTTCTCCATATTTTTTCCTTTGAATCCTAATGATTACCTTTCAAGGCGTAGGATCGATAGCAATTATAGGAAAAAAATCTGATTTTTTTCCGAAAAGAAAGCTGAAGAAATCTGAATAATCAAATTCATCAGATAATGCAGTAAAAATGTTTTATTTTCAAACTTTGAGCACAAAAAATAACCATAAGAATTCTTCAATTAATCTTATGAATTTCTTAAGATTTGTTTGTTATAGTTTCTTTTGATGCAGAAAAAAGGCCGGGTGAATCAGGCTAAAGACATTCTCTGGCAGACATTTCTGCCAACAGGTTTTTGAAAAAAATTTGCTGTCAATGATAAATCTTGGAGGTGACAATTGACATGATCTGCTTATCTATATAACAATGATTTTCCAATACTTCTTTTGGAGTTTACATGAGTTATGGGACATAAATTGCAAGTCCCGAGAAAGGGAAAAAAAATGAAAATTACTAAAAAATTAAATATTGTCTTCGTGTTTGTTGTTTTGTCATTACTGGCTTCCGTTTGTTTACCGGTTTTCGCGGACAACCCGAAAACTGAAGAGATCCATGAGGTAAAGGCTTCATATTCAGATCTTTACGATAAGATCAATCAATCGGTCGTTTACATATATGTCGGAAAAGCTGTCGGATCTGTGGGTACATCCTACAGGAATGAATATGAATTTGATTTCGACGACTTTTTCGGCAAAGGATTTAAAGATTTCTTCCGGCAGTTTGAAGAGGAAGAAGATGATGACGATTTTGGAAAAATAAAAAATAAGAAAGATGAGCAGCAGCTCACTTATGGCTCCGGGACCGGCTTCGTCTGGGATGAAGAAGGTCATATTGTGACGAATAATCACGTCGTTGAAGATGCGGTGGAGGTGACCGTTACATATTCCGACGGTATTCAGCGCAAGGCATCCGTGATCGGTGCTGATCCAGACAGCGATCTGGCAGTATTGGAAGTTGAAAATCCGAAAGAGGGTCTGCTCCCCGTTACGATGGGTGACTCCTCTATTTTGAAACCCGGCGATTTTGCAGCGGCAATCGGCAATCCAATGGGACAAACCGGAACAATGACTCATGGCATCATTTCCGCACTCGGACGAAGCTATGCTGTCGGAGAAAATGACGGTTCCGGCAATTACACTATTCCGGATGTTATTCAGACAGATGCTGCCATCAATCCCGGCAACTCCGGTGGAGTTCTTATCAACGCAGACGGTGAAGTCGTTGGTGTGGTGTTGGCCTTTTCTTCTTACTCATACTCTTCCGCCGGTATCGGTTACGCCATTCCTTCCAATCTTGTTAAACGTGTTGTGCCGGCACTGATTGAAAAAGGTGAATATGAACATCCATGGATCGGTTTCAGCGGGGTTGCCCTGACACCTGTCATCAATGAACAGCTTGAACTGGATCATGACCAGCGCGGCGCTTATATCCAGACCGTTCAGCCGGACAGTCCGGCAGAAAAAGCAGGAATTCAGGGCGGTACGGAAGAGATGGAGATCACAAAAGGCACAAATATCCGTATAGGAGGAGACATTATCACAAAGATCAATGATCATGATGTTAAGACTATGGATGATATCATTGCCTATCTGAGTTCCAATACGGCTATCGGTGACACTATCATACTGCATCTTATCCGTGACGGGAAAGAGATGGACGCCGAAATAACTCTTGCTCCCCGTCCTACTGCAGCACAGCGTCATGCCGGTATCTCAGGAAAAATTTCAGATGGTATCAGAAATAATCAGGAAACAGGTAAAGCATCCCTGGGTGTTTATATCTCTGAGTTAACCGGGGAAGGTACCGGAATACTCGTAGATTCAGTCATGGAAGACAGTACAGCTGAAGATGCAGGCTTAGAAAAAGGAGATATTATCACCGTCTTTGATGGTGTAAAAGTAAGCTCTGTTCAGGGTCTGAAAGACGAAATCGCTAAACATCAGCCGGGAGACCGTGTAAGCATTACGATTCTCCGCGATGGGGAACAAAAAGATATTCGTTTGACGCTTGGCAATACGATATCAAAATAAATTGTTATCCGACGAATTGTTTTTAAAAATTTTGCAGTATTGAACAAAAGACTGCACCATGAGACGTTTCAGGTTCATGGTGCAGTACTGTTTTTAATGGCATGATAAATATTCCGTGGAAACGAAAAGCCCGGGATACCATAAAACGTCATTCCCGGGATCAGATGACATTTTTAGATTTCTTTAGAAATACTTATGGTTTGCTTAACAATCGTTTGTTATATTGGTCTTATGAATAAAATATCAAACAGTTCAGTTTCTGATGTAAATCTGAACCGTTAAGTTTGAAAGTGTGTATTGTTTCTCAAATGAATCAGAGCAGATATCCCTCACAATCTTTCAAACGAGAGGAAATCTTCCAAGGAGGAAAAAAATTGATTGAAGTGAAACATTTAACCAAAAGATACGGCAATCATACTGCAGTGTCTGATATGTCATTTACCATCGAAAATGGTAAAATCTATGGTTTTCTCGGCCCGAACGGAGCCGGAAAATCCACTACCATGAATATTATCGCCGGTTGTCTGGGAACTACGGAAGGCGAAGTATTGATAGACGGGCATTCCGTCAGTGAAGAGCCGATGCTGGTCAAAAAACAGATTGGCTATCTCCCGGAACAACCGCCTCTGTATACTGACATGACGCCATTAGAATATCTTTGCTTTGTAGCGGAAGCAAAAGCGCTGGCAGGAAATGAAAAAATGGCACAAATAGATATGATCATGGATATAACTGGGATAGCTAACATGCGGAACCGTTTGATCCGCAACCTTTCAAAGGGATATAAACAGCGTGTCGGCATTGCACAGGCCTTGCTTGGAGATCCCGAGGTTATCATCCTTGATGAGCCTACAGTCGGACTTGACCCTGCCCAGATCATAGAGATCCGTGATCTGATTCGGGATCTTGGAAAGGATCATACGATCATTCTTTCCAGCCATATTCTGAGTGAAGTGCAGGCGGTTTGTGATTCGATTATGATCCTATCAGAAGGACGACTGGTAGCCAGTGATACCCCGGAAAATTTGACAAAACTGTTTACGGGAGTCAAAACTCTGCATCTGGAAGTTAAAGGGAATGATGCTGATATCAGAAATGTGCTGGATCAGATCGAAAACATCGAAGATCTTTATATAGAAAACAGTGATCATGATACTGTAATGGTTGAAATCAATCCTAATGAAGATACGGATATCCGCGAAGCTGTTTTCTCCGCGTTTGCTGCGGCACAGCTCCCGTTATTGGAGTTGAAGACAGTACAGGCAAGCCTTGAGAGTGTATTTCTGGAATTAACGCAGGGAGATATACATCCGATCGGTTATGAAGAAGAAAATCATTCTTCCGAAAAGATTCAGACGGAAGGATCCGATGAGAAAATAAAAGAAATTGATATGGATGATTTCGGGAAGGATGATTTGCTATGAAAGCTGTGCTGAAACGGGAAATAGGATCCTACTATAAGAGTATAACGGGCTGGCTTTTCGCGGCTTTTCTGCTGGTTTTTGTCGGAATCTACTGCATGGTCTATAATCTGAGCGGATATACGTCCAAGTTTGAACAGGTGCTGTCAGCAATTTCCTTTATCTATATGATCGCTGTTCCGATCATTTCCATGCGGGTCCTGGCAGAGGAGAGAAGACAAAAAACTGATCAGCTTTTATATTCCCTCCCGATCAATTTATCCGGGATCGTAATCGGTAAATACCTGGGACTGCTTGTTGTCCTGGCTATGCCGATGCTGATCTCTGCTTTGTATCCGTTGATCCTGTCGCAGTTCGGAACGATCCAATATTCCTCGGCTTATGGATCCCTGTTTGCATTTTTCCTTTTGGGGGCCTGCCTTTTGTCCATAGGAATGTTCATTTCATCCGTTACGGAAAGTCAGATAGCTGCTGCTGTGATCACGCTGATCACCATGCTTTTCCTGTTTTTTATGAAAGGACTCGCATCCTTTGTCCCGGCAGATGCTTCAGCATCTCTGATCGCTTTGATGCTGCTCACAGTGATCTTTGCCGTGATATTGTATGTACTGGCAAAGAATGTGATTATCAGCATTCTGACAGCAGTGATTGGCTGCGGCGGTTTGTATTTATGGTATGCTGGCAGCAAACCCTTCTTTTCAGGTCTTTTTGCGAATATGATGAAATCCATCAGCGTTTTTGAACGTTTTAATACCTTTGTGAACGGGGTGTTTGATCTGTCGGCTGTTGTTTATTATTTATCCATAATCTGCGTATTTCTCTTCCTGACTGTACAGAGCATGGAAAAAAGGAGGTGGAACGAATGAACAGCACTGAAATGGGAACCAAAAAAATTGCGAAGATGTTTGGACACCGGTTCATTGCCGGAAGCTGGTCTGCATTTGCCGCTCTGATCTGTATCCTGATTGCCGTTATCCTTAACCTTATCGTTGAAAAACTTCCTTCAACCGTCACGCAGATCGACCTGACCGGAAATTCGCTGTACACCCTGTCAGCTCAGACAAATCAAATCGTTTCCTCACTTGACAAGGATGTGAAGTTATATCTTCTGGCAGTAAGTGGGAATGAAGATCCGACAATATCAAGATTCCTGAGCAGATATGCTGCCCTTTCCGATCATATCAAAGTGGAGAATATCGACCTCAACATCCAGCCGACATTTTTGAAAGAGTATGACCTTGAAAAAAAACAGATTTACCAAAATAGCGTTATCGTAGATTGTGGAGGACGCCATCGCCTTGTCGGTACTAATGAAATCTTTGTAACGCAATATTCCATGAATAATGCGAATTACAGTTATGACACAACAACAACTTTTGAGGGAGAAAAAGTGATTACAAATGCGATCCATTATGTGAGCAATGAAAACCTTCCCAAGATATATGTTCTCAAAGGACATGGGGAAGAAGAGCTTCCTGAATATATGACAGAAATGATGAAACGGGACAACATGACATACGATTCAATTTCCCTTCTGTCGCTTGAAGCAATACCGGAAGATGCTGCCGCGATCCTCATTAATGCGCCTTCATCTGATTTGGGAGAAGATGAAACAAAAATGCTGATGTCCTATGTCGCAGGAGGAGGAAATGTGGTACTGCTGACGGATTATATCGAGGAAGGAAAAATGCCAAACCTGCTTAAGGTGACGCAGGTAATGGGATTGACTGTCCGGAATGGAATCGTGATTGAAGGAAACCATAAGATGCATCTGAGCCGTAATCCGCACTATCTGCTGCCGAAAATAGCCAGTCATACCGTCAGCGATTCAATTATCAAGGCCAGGTATTATATTTTGGCTCCCATCGCGCAGGCTATAACAAAAGCAGATAACAGCTCTGCTGACATAACCTGGCTTCTGACGACATCCAAAAGCTCTTATGCTAAACTGGCAGGGCTGAAAATGAAATCCACAGACAAAGAAAAAGGTGATGCTGACGGTCCGTTCAATGTCGGCGCGATCAGTGTTAACGGCGGAAAAATGTTATGGATCACTTCGGCGAATCTGTTGAACATTCAGATTGACCGTGCCGTAGCGGGAGGAAACAGCAATTTGGTCTTAAACACATTGAATTGGATGGGAGGTCAGGAAAAAAGCGTCTCTATCAGGGCTAAATCTGTCGACGAAACAAGACTGACTATACCAGCATCTTCTTCGAATTTTTGGAGCATTGTGATGATCGGCGTGATACCGGTTTGCCTGATTTCAATTGGTATGTTCATCTATATAAGGAGGAAACGACAGTGAAACGCAAAAAGAAAATGACAGTGTTATTATGCACGCTGCTGATATTGACCGGTGTTTATTTCATCGTGCAGCGAAGCGGTAAAAAGGAAGATGTCTCAAAATCAGCCGGAACATTCGCTCTGACAGATAAAACGGCAGCTGATCTCCGGAAGATAAGCTGGCAAAAAGATGAAGCAGCTTATGCTTTCACGAATAAAGATGGTGTCTGGACTTCGGATAATGAACCGGAGTGCCCGGTAGAACAGAAAGCTGTGAACGAATTGGCGGACAATTTTCTCAAGCTTCAGGCTTCCGGAAAACTGGAGAATATTAAAGAGCTTTCTGATTATGGGCTTAAAACTCCCTCTTTTTCCGTTACAGCCGCATGGTCTGATGGAAGCAGCACAACATACAGTATGGGAGATGCGACTCCCTTTGCCGATGGATATTATGTAATGCTTTCCGAAGATGACAAAACCGTATATACGGTTCCTTCCTCTCTGATGGTTATGTTTAGTAAAACCAAAAAAGACCTTATTCAGATGGAAACTATTCCGGCAGTTCAGAATGCGGTGCAGCTTTCAATCGGAAATGCACTGAATATTGTAAAAAAGAATGAAAGCCTGACCGTTGATCCTGACCAGCTCTGGTATGATGCATCTGCCGATATTCCTTTAGATGGTTCCGAGATCAAGATATTGCTTACAAAAGCATCCGGAATTCAATGGAAAGAACTTGTCAGGACAAAAGCTTCCGAGAAGCAGCTTTCAGATTGGAAATTGGATGAAGAAAATGCTGTAAAAATCTCTGTTTCAGCAGTTGATGGACCTGCGCGGATCATACTGATCGGTTCACAGAACGAAAGTGGCGGGTATTACGCCCGGCTTCCTGAATCAACTATGGTTTACATTGTGGATAAGGATCCACTCAGCAGTCTCCTCGCAGCTTCCGTCGACACATTATGGAACAAAGCAGTTCTGCCCATATCATACGAGAATCTTGCAAAAGCAGAATTTATTACCGAAAGAGGCAGCTATTCTTTCGAAACAACGCCTGAAAATAAGATAAAGGAAAATTCTGAGATGGCACCTGCAGAAACATTAGCACCGGTTGATTCTGCTGATGCGAAAAAAGAAAGCCCGAATGAAGAGTTGAAAAAACTGTGGGACCAGGTGACCGCTTTGAATGCCACGGAACGTCTGGAAACTGCCAGGGATGGAAAGCAGGTTTTGTCTATCCATGCGGTCAGTAAAAAAGGCGGAGAGACAACCGTTGTAATAACAGATTACAGTGTGGATTCATACCAGGCAGTGGTGGATGGAGGATCACCGAAACTGGTACCGGCTGAAAAAATTGACCTGCTGGTGCGCACCGTCCGCTCCATGCAGTAAAAAATCTCCTTGTATTTTTGGATACTTCAGCGATGACTAGACTGCCGGTCATCGCTGAAGTTCGTTTTTATTTCTGATCATTCTCCGGGGCTGGTTTCTGATCTTCGGAGGAAAGGTATTATCATGAACAGGAAAAATCTCAATGAATTGTCACTTCTTATTGCATTTGTCATAGGACTGGTCATCGGTTTTATCTTTGGACAAGCCGGTGTTTCAATTCCTTTTGCTAAAACTCCGCAAATTCCCGAAAACACTGTTGCTTTGCAAGTTGAGCCATCTTCTGTGCCAGCAGTATCAGATCCAACCGTAACTTCGAAAGAAAATGACTCTGATATTTTCGTTGAAGAAAACGGTAAATACGACACAAAAGATGAGGTCGCCCTCTATATCCACAAATATGGGCACCTTCCATATAACTATATAACCAGAGCCAAGGCTAAAAAAGCCGGATGGGAAGGCGGATCTCTGGAAAGGTTTTATCCTGGATTCAGCATTGGGGGAGATATATTCCGGAACAGAGAAGGCTTGCTGCCGAAAACCTCCGGGCGGGTGTATTATGAATGTGACATCGAAGCAGCCGGGAAAAGGTCCCGGGGAGCGAAACGAATCGTATTTTCCAACGACGGGCTGATCTATTACACAGGAGACCATTATGAATCGTTCACGCTGCTGTACGGTGAGGTTCAGCCATGAAAGTATATGAAATATCATATCACATATTCTCTGCAGACAAAAACGCAGGCATTTCTGCCGGCGCTTGGAAAAGGAGACTTTACGGTTCCGGGTTATTCACCCAATAAGTTTTTGAGTATATCTGCTGCGCCTTTCACCACACTCTTTGCGGATTCGGCAATTCTTTCAATATGATGGTTATCGAATTTCCCATCTTCTCCAAGTACCATTTTCCCGATTTCAGTGTTCCTGACTTTATCGACAAAGGTCTCCGGTTTTTTCTCTTCATCGATCTGATCTTCATCCATATTTTCATCATCACAATCATCTGACTTATCTGAATATAAATTTTCTGCAAACTCAGCCAGATATTCATAATCTGTCATATCAAATTGTTCATTCTCTTCAAAAAATGACATGTCAGGTTCGCTGTCATTGAGATTTTCCGGGGTGGTTTGCGGATCATTATCGGTGATGGCTTCCGGATTCTCATTATCAGTTAAAAATTCTTCGATCATCATATCACTTTTACGATTGTTTTCTTCTTCCAAAAAATTACCGTTCATCTCCTTTTTTTTATCCTTTTCCAATTCTGAGTTCATAAATAGCTCCTTCCTTCTCGGATTTTTTATATTTTGTCATATATTATTTATATTAGTAAAAATTTCTTAATTATCCTTTATCATAATTCTGAAGATTTCTGAATGCGGGTCGTGGCTGTCGAAACCAATTCTGTCAGCGGGAGATATGCTCTTCAGTTTTGGGATTCATGAATGTTTATCCTGGCTGCCGGGACGGAAAATGAAACAGAATGGCGGATCGGCTTCCATCCGGAATTTACAAACAATGCCGCAATCGATATCGGAATATAAGTAAACATGAACAGCGGAAAAGTAAATGTATAAAGGACCTTTTTTATGGTCGATGTATGAATATGCTGCCATTCTGTAATTGTCGTTACTGCGCCAAGAGAAAACAGCATCAGGTACATGCTGCTCAGCAGAGATCCTATGGAATGGACTGCGATCATCACATTATCGCCGATACTTGCACCCCAGATTCCAAGAACAAAATCGCTGATAATTGAAATTGTCGAGAGAATAAAAGCCGGCATGATCGTCATAGACATATCAAAACAGGAGAAATTTCCTTTTACTGCTCCCCGAATAAGGCTCAATCTATACCCTTTGAATACCTGCAGGTAGCCACGTGCCCAGCGCATCCGCTGGTGCCATGATTGCGAAAATGTTACCGGTTGTTCATCGAAAAGTTCCGCGTCTTCACAAAAGGCGATTTTCTTTCCGTTGGTGATCTGATGGATGGAAAATTCTATATCTTCCGTAAGCATGTGAAACGGCCAGCCTCCTATCTCCTCCAGAACTTTACGGCTAAAAAGAAAACCCGTTCCGGAAACCGCGCAGCTTGTTTTCAGCAGATAACGGGCATGATTGAGGTAGCGGCTCTCGCGTAAAAACCAAAGCGCATAACCGGCGCTGATCCAGTTGCCTGCATAGTTTTTGCTGTTTCGATAACTGGTTACAATGTCATTTCCTTCAGAAAAAACCCGGTCCATCTGTTCTATGTAGTCTTCTTTAAGAATATTGTCCGCATCAAAGACAAAATAGCCATCGAAACCGTCTGGATAATCCCGATCAAGATGCCCGAGAAGGCTCTCAAGAGCATATCCCTTCCCAGAATGGCGGTTGTCTCTGCGTTCATATACTGCTGCTCCGGCATTCCGGGCGATGGATGCGGTGGAATCAGTACAGTTGTCAGCAAGTACAAAAACGTGTATTTTGTCTGAAGGATAAGTCTGAAGCCTCAGGCTGTTGATCAGATCTGCGATAACTTCTTCTTCATTTCGTGCACAAATCAAAACAGCATAACAGCGTCTCATATCGGATACACCCGGCTTTTTCTTCTTTCCCGCAAACCAGGGAATCGGGATATAGAAAAACTGATATAAATAACATAAAGTGAACAAAATCCCAATGATTTGATTAACAATTCGCAGCGTTTGCATAATTCTTCCTTTGTTTTCTGTTTTTTGTGCAGGTTCTTCAACCTTCTGAAAAGATTTGAGCTGGTACACAACATCACCTTTACCACTACTGGTTGCCATTATAGATATGGATTCTGAATTCTTTCCCGGCTTAATTATGAAGAATTCTGAATTTTGGGATTTTTGGTCTTCCCATAACTGATGTATCTCGCTATAATTCAGGCTGATTGAAAATGGAGCATTATTGATGGAGAAGAAAAAGATACTATACGCTGATGATGATCCTGAGATACGGGAAGCATTGCATTTACTTTTGAGCTGTGAAGGCTATGATACCGTTGCAGCTGCAAACGGTGAAGAGGTTTTGCAGCTGCTGGATGATACGGTAGATCTTGTCATTTTGGATGTGATGATGCCCGGAATGAGTGGCTACACTGCCTGTTCCCGTATCCGGGAGAATTCCACTGTTCCCATACTGTTTCTTACAGCGAAATCCCAGGATTCAGATATGACTTTGGGATTCTCTTCCGGCGGGGATGATTACCTGGTCAAACCTTTTTCTTACAGCGAACTGATCAATCGTGTAAAGGCTATGTTGAGAAGATATTATGTTTATGGTTCGAAAACTGCCGGACAAAACCATTTGATCCACTGCTGCGGAAATATTGAAATCGATCCGGACAGAAGCCTGGTGACACAGGAAGGAAAAGAAATTCTTCTGACAGATATTGAATATCGCATCTTATATCTGCTGGCTTCCCATCCAAGAATGATTTTTTCTGTACAGAATATTTATGAGAGCGTATGGAACGAACCGTATTACTACACATCAAATAACCTGGTTATGGTACATATCCGGAACATCCGAAGAAAGCTTGGTGATGATCCTCAAAACTGTCATACGATCCGGACCGTTTGGGGCAGGGGGTATCGTATTGAATAATAAAAACCATTCACAAAGCCTGAAGGTTCAGCTCTTTGTGGGAATCGTTATTTCCATGACTGCGGCTGTTATCGTTTTCTTTATTTTTTATTTTTTTGGAAATGTTCTGGTCGACCGTACTTTCTACAGTGAGGAGTTTACAGATAAGATGGCTTCCCGTCAGTTTAAAAGACTGCAGAGTTATGTGCTGCAGGAAAATATCACAACAAATAAACTGAATCAGCTCAATGCCTGGTGCAATCGGGGAGAAGGAATATATCTCGCGATTTATAACGATGACATTTTGATTTACATGTCTCCGACAGCAATTAATCAGGAATTTTCTGCAGATGATCCAGAACAGTCCAAATCGGAGCATCTGGCATCAGATATGCAGAACCTGGAGAGGGAGTTTACGCTGGTTCTCAGCGATGGAATAACGGCACAGGCATTTCTTTACTACTATGCAGGTGATGCTTATTATTATCTGATGATCGGCATGGCCGGTCTGCTTGCCTTTGCAGTATTTTCGTTGTGTTTCATTACGCTGGTCAACCGAAAACTGCGTTATATACAAAAGCTTAAAAATGAACTGGATATTCTGGCCGGAGGCAACCTTGAATATCCGGTAACAGTAAAAGGACAGGACGAACTGGGCATGCTGGCTTCCGGAATCGATGAAATGCGCCAGTCCATCCTGAATCATCAGTTATCAGAAGCTGAAATACGTTCAGCCAATTCTCAGCTTGTAACTGCCATGTCACATGACCTGCGGACACCATTGACATCATTACTGGCGTTTTTGGAACTGCTGGATATGGATAAAGTTTCCGATGAAGAACAAAAACGTCATCTGATCCGTCAAAGTCATGCAAAGGCTTTGGACATTAAATCAATGGCTGATAAGCTTTTTGAATATTTTCTCGTCTATACCACTGAATGGGAAGAGCCCGTGATGGAATTACATAATGCTGATGAATTGATGTCACAATTCTGGCAGGAATATGCCTTCGCTCTTGAACACCAGAATTTTAGCGTAAATACTGATTTTCAGGAATTGGATGGGTCTGTGCTTGTCAATATCGAACTTATCAGGAGGGCATTTGATAATCTGTATGCGAATCTTGTGAAATATGCAGATATTGCAAAGACGATCTACATTTCTTATCGGAGGGAAAATGATCTGATCCATCTTCATATTTTTAATAACATCTCCGAGAAAAATGAAAAAAACAAAAATTCCGGTTCCGAATCACTCGACGTTTCTCTCAATAACGTATCATCTGATCCATTAAACAGAAAAGAGAGTACAAACATAGGGCTGAACACCTGTAACCGGATCATAAAGATGCATAAAGGCACTATGAAGACTTCACAAGAGACTCATACCTTCTGTACGGATATCTATCTGCCTTTCGCAAAATAAGGCAATTCGATTGAGGACTTTTTAAACCATGATTGAGAAAAAACAGACACCTAAACGTATTGTTCTTATTTGGGCAATCATTATTATCTGTGATTGTCTTACAGTCCCATGTCATGCATGGCAGGCACAGCAAAACGATCCGAGCGCACCGTCATCTTCATGTAAAAACCCGCTTGATTGCATTGATGAAGATGAAAATGCATCTGATGGAGATCTTTCTCCTGAAGAAGCAAAAATTATTGATGCCACCGAAAAACTTCGCGGATTATCCGCTGAAAACAAATTTGCTCCGATTTATCAGACAGAAGATGAGCTGAGGCAATATCTGATAGAGCAGCTGAAGGATTCGGATGATGAAGATCTGAAAAATGAACTTGCCTTATATTATATTCTTGGATTTACACCGAAAGATTTTGATCTTCGGCAATTTTATGTGGATATGTATACTGAGCAGATCACCGGTTTTTATGACCAGAAAACGAATCAGATGCACTTGATTGAAAATGAATCGTCATATGATAATGCATTGACCCTGGCTCACGAATATACACATTTCCTTCAGTACAACAATCCGAATTTTGCTCAAACATTAAAACATGAAGATGATTACTGTATAAATAACCCGGAAAATTGTTTGGTCATAGATGCATTGATCGAAGGGGACGCGACCCTGACTGAAACCCTTTTGAATCCTCAAACAATATTGGGAAACAGACAAAGCAGCGTGAAAAAATCAGGAAATGTATTATATTCTGCACCAAAATTTTTCCAGGATACATTGCTTTTCCCATATAAATATGGTTTCGATTTTGTTTCTTACCATTATCTGAAAGGTGGTTTTGCCGCTGTTAACGATTTATTTATGAAACCTCCGGAAAGCATTGAACAGATCATGCATCCGGAAAAATATCTGTCGGATGCGCCTTCCGATGTTTCAGTTGACTCATTCCGGTCGTTAATTGTTGAAAACGGTTTTGATATTAAACGGGAAACCGTGCTGAATGAATCTGATATTAAATTGATTCTTGGCAGCGGTTATAAGGAAGAATGGCAGCTCAGTGAACGGCAGACTGAAATTGCTGCTGCCGGATGGGGCGGCGGAAGTTATATTTATGCTGAAAAAGATGGGAAGCAGCTGTTCTTCTCAAAAGTTCTGTGGGATAACATTCAGGATGCTGAAGAAGCGGAGACAATTTTCGAATTGTATTCAAATAAACGTTTCAGAGAACAAACTGCCGATAAGGTATGGGCAGGCGAAAACGGAGAGGTAATTTATCTTATTCGGCAGGATAACATTCTTTATTGGATGATCCTTCCGGAAAATATCGACAGATCTGCAGTTATCGACATGATTCAGGAGAACAGGAATTAAATTTTCTTACGTGTATAAAAAGACTGCCTGTAAAGAAGCATAATGTTTTATGGATAGGAAACTTTCACAAGAGGAATTTGATACTGTCGTGTAATTTTCATGAACCAATCAGAAAAGATTGGTTTATCCCAAATGCCTTCCTCGTGCCAGAATTTATTCTTGCAGAATATATAGCAATAA